>NZ_VEKZ01000078.1:0-12508 GCF_007681465.1 Siminovitchia fortis | reverse complement strand
TATTATACTTGATTTCACTAGCTTTCGGATGGTTTTTAGATAAATTTAGTCACGGATTAAGGTTAATGTTTATTTTTACTGCAATAATGGCTGGTATAGTTTTTGGGGCTGAGAGTGTTCTGGCAATGCTGGTGGATCCTGAAAGCAGATTCCAGTCAATCCTGGTCATTGCCGTTTGTGTAACCGTTGGCGGAGCGATCTATGGACTTCTTGCATTGAAAAGTAACCTGGCAAAGATGCTTTTTGGCCGGAGAATCAATGTATTAAGAGAGAAACTCCAAATGTAATAAAAAAAGGAGATTATGATGAAGAAGTTTTTTAAACAGCCATCCAAGGTTGCCCTAACTACCTTAATCATAACGATTACTTTAACGATCTTGCATATATGCATCATAAGCTTAATAGGGGTCGATTTAAAGATTGTACCTAAGATTGCGTTTGCATTTATGGAAATTACTACACCTTTCTTGATAATAAGCCCTTTAGTTGGTTTTATTTATTCATTTTTTATCAAAGGGAAATTGAAAATTTTGTATATCATCTTGCATTTGGCATGTATATGTACAATTTCTGTATTTGCCTTTTTGGCTATTATGTTTAGGTATTTTGTTCCTTTTGCACCATAGAAATTCAATCAATCATTGGGGCGTTTCTGAAATTGCAGAGACGCTCATCTATTATCAAAGAGGAGGAAGCAAGCATTGAAACGATTGCCGTTTGAACGCCCAACTGATCATTATGAAAAGAAACTTCTATCCATTGATGAGGAAATTTGCAAGTTAATAAAAAAGCGTAAAGAACTGTCGGAAAACAACCCCGGATTTCCACAAACGGAATACATACAAGATTGGGCCAAACAGTACGGCCTGTACGAGGGCTTATTGATTTCGTTGTTTGAAATGCTAAGAACCGATGAGCATTTTCGCCCTCAGGTGGAACCAAAAGGATTTCAAAAATACATTCCTGTTTTGAAATCAGTTGCTAAAGATGAGTTTCTATACTCGGTAACCTTTATACGCCAGTATGAGAACGCGAGTGTCGTCAACTTTAATATCGATTGGGACGAGCCTGAGAATTCTTCGGATGATTATCTTCACGGGCACCATTTTTGGGAGCTGTATATAAATGAGGAATACCACTGCACGGTGGACTACGGTGGCGGATCAGATGATCATCTCAACTATAAATTCGTCGTGTCACCGCGGCTGCCGGACGATGTATCGGGATTGCAATTGATTTTTAGAGAAAGTGAAGGACCGTATAATGAGTGTCCGACAGGAACTAAGATCGTAATCAATTTGGATTGAATATTATTGGGATCAGAAAAGAACTTACTTTAACTTTTAGTAAAAAAAATAGCATGCTTGGAGATCTTGTTCTTAATTTTATAGGGGGAAGACTTATATGGAGCCAATGCTGGAAAATCCCGTTTTAGTTATGGTTGATGTACAAAAAGGATTTGAGGAAGAGAAATGGGGAGAACGTAATAATCTGCAAGCAGAAAAAAATATAGAGCGATTATTGTTAATCTGGCGTTCGAAACATTTACCAATTATTCATGTTCAACATTTGTCTCGAGACCCTGATTCAAGTTTTAACCCTGGAAAACCTGGGGTGGATTTTATGGAATTTGCCAAGCCCCTTAAAGGGGAAATGGTGATCCAGAAACGTGTTAATAGTGCGTTTATCGGTACAAATCTTGAGGAGTACCTTAAACAAAAAAGTCTCAATCATGTAGTGATTGTGGGGTTAACTACACCACACTGCGTTTCTACCACAACACGAATGAGTGCAAATTTGGGATTTAATACGTTTTTAATTTCGGATGCGACAGCTGCATTTGGAATGACTGGTCCCGATGGTATTTATTATAGCCCTGATGAAATTCATAATATTTCCATTGCAACTTTACATGAGGAGTTTGCTTCTGTTCTTACTACAGGCGAGCTGATGAACAGGTTAAACTGAAAATAATTGTTCCTTTAAAATCAAACACTCTTTGAGCGAATGATACCGTAAGAACTTTTTGGGGAAGGGTGTAAAAAAATGAGACAAATTATTGCTCTTGGAGGCGGAGGCTTTTCCATGGAGCCTGAAAATCACCTGTTAGATCAATATATCCTTAATCAATCAGGGAAATCACGTCCAAAAATTTGTTTTATTCCTACAGCGAGTGGAGATTCAGAGAATTATATATCAGGATTTTATAACTTTTTTGAACAACAGAGTTGCCAGCCTTCACATCTGTCACTTTTTCAGCCGCCTACACGGGATCTGGAGGGTTTTTTGCTGGAAAAGGATATCATTTATGTCGGTGGGGGAAATACTAGGAATCTGTTAGTTTTGTGGAGGGAATGGGGATTGGATACCATTTTGGCGAAGGCATGGGATCAGGGAATATTATTGGCTGGCATAAGTGCGGGCTCCATCTGCTGGTTTGAAGAAGGGGTTACTGATTCTTTCGGCGGTGGACTTGAACCAATAAAGTGTTTGGGTTTATTAAAGGGAAGCAATTGCCCGCATTATGATGGGGAAGCGGAAAGAAGGCCCACTTATCGTCAATTGATAGCCGATGGCAAAATACAGGCTGGAATAGCAGCTGATGATGGGGTTGCCATTCATTATATTGATGGGGATTTAAAAAAAGCTGTAAGCTCCAGGCCGCATGCAAAGGCGTATAAGGTCTATTTGGATGAGGGATTGAAAGAGGTAGAACTGAAAACAGAGTATTTAGGCGCTCATTAATGAACTGGAGTTCATACCAGGACAACTAGCTTAATATAATCCAAATTTAGGGGGGAACAATGAGAATTGAGGCTGAGTACTTGAGAGTTATAAAAGAGCGGTTTAAAAGTGTAAAAACCCTTGGAGATAAGACAATTGAGCAATTATCAGAGGATGATATTCATTGGAAGCCCAATAAGGAATCAAACAGCATAGCCGTAATCATAAAACATTTAAGCGGCAATATGATTTCGAGATGGACCCATTTTCTGCATTCAGATGGGGAGAAACCATACAGAGATCGCGACCAAGAATTTCTTGATAATGTATCTTCAAAAGCCGAATTGAGAGAGATTTCGGAAAGAGGGTGGAGTACCCTTTTTGAAACATTGGATCGTTTAAGCGAAAAAGACCTATTAAAGAATGTATATATTCGCGGAGAAAGTCATTCGGTAATAGAGGCAATTGAAAGACAGTTGGCACATTATGCTTATCATATTGGGCAAATTGTTTATATTGGAAAGCAAATAAAAGGCGAAAACTGGGAAATCCTGAGCATTCCGAAGGGAAAGTCCGAAGATTATTTGCAACAGATGCTCAAAAAACACCAGCAGTAATAACTTTAAATTTCTGCCAATATTGCTTTGCTACATCTAAAAACCGCAGAAATATATACAATTCCAGCCAGTAAGATAAATAAAATAGAGCCAAGTATTAATCTGAAGGGATGATTTCATGAGCGATTTACCGGGAGGGATAAATATGAGCCATTCCTTACTTGAAGAACATATTTTCCAACTTGAAAGGCGGTTAATGAGCCGCGGCTATACAGATTTAGACGACCTTCTGGCAGATGGCTTTTTGGAATTTGGAAGCTCTGGAAATTCCTATGATAAAAAAATCCAGCTTGAAAGAAGTGAATCCAACACATCGGTACAATTCGCTGTAACAGACTTTGAAATAAAATGCTTGGCAACAGATGTTGTATTAGCAACATACAGGACATATAAGCATAACGACGGAACACGTGCATTAAGAAGCTCTATTTGGAAGTTTAAAGAAGGTAAGTGGCAAATGGTGTTTCATCAAGGAACCCCTGTTGCATTGCGGGGTTGAAAAATTATGCTGCCAAGTTATTTGCAGAAATTAATTATAGCCACGTGCTCTTTTTTATATTAAATTATTATTATAGAAAGAATATTTTGTCCCGGGGAGGAAAAAATGCCCAAATATGAAAAGCTTTATGATTTTCTAATGAGTAAAGCCTCACACTTAACAGATGAGTGGTATAAGGGGCTGGATGACAACACTTCGGGGGTTTATGCCTCGACAGACCCGGAAGAGATCCGGCTTCTAAAAAAGCAAAACAATGATTTTCACAAGAAATTTTTTCAAGTTTTTATTAAAGAAGAAACCGCTTTTTTAGAGGAATTGGAAGGTTGGATCGTCAAGGTCGCTAAAGATGAAAATCATCTGGCAACGCCTTCGAATATGATATTGAATGAATTTTACCGGACCCGTAATCAATATCTCGACTTAATAAAGCAATTTGTGTCTTTGCACGGAGAAGAACACTTTCAAGAGGTAAAAGAGTCTTGGGATAAACTGATTATTGGCACGATGGATAAGGTGACGGTTTGGTTTCTGGAAGAGTATGATAAACAATCTATGGAAAGATTATTAAGTCATCGGGAGCTTATTAACGAGTTAAGTTCACCGGTAATCTCTCTTACAAATAATGCCGGACTTCTTCCGCTTGTCGGCGATATTGACACTTCCCGTGCAAAATATATACTTGAGAAAACAATAGAACAGTGTGCTCAGAAAAGATTAGATTGTCTCTATATCGATTTATCAGGAGTAGTCATGGTCGATACGATGGTGGCCCACGAAATTTTTCGTTTAAACGAGACTTTAAGATTACTGGGTGTAAAAACAGTCCTATGTGGAATTCGCCCTGAGATTGCACAAACAGCAATCCATCTGGGCCTCTCCTTTGAACAAATTCCTACCTTTTCAACATTGGAGAGAGCTTTAAATATAAGCTTGAATGCAAACTGATTACATATAAGGATTGCAGTTAAAGATAGAGACTTTTTAGAGCAAACTGGCCCTTCATTTCACAAAAAAATAACCACCCAATGAGCGCCTAGCCAGCCTTTGGGTGGGTTACTTTTCAAATCTTAAAAACCGTGAGCCAAATAATTCAAGTAAACAGGCTTTATCCAACTTACCATAATAGTGTTTTAGCTTCTTTTGAAGTTGTAGAAAGACTTTTTTTCATTGCGGCCAACAACAATATACCACTCGTTAGGCTCTTTAGTTTTACTCCTTATTGCGCAGCATCCAATGTACAGTTATTCGAAGTAATTCTGAGAAAATATCCATTCGGATCTACAATCTTAAACCTCCCCTCATATCCCAAGGATATTTTTCCACATCAACTACGATTGGATAATTATTATCAAGACATCTCTGATACACTTTTTCTAAATAATAAACTCAAAACCGTTTCAAATCTATGATACAAATCCGCCCATTATAAATTTTTGAACGGTCAAAAATAAGCCCCAAACAACGATTCCAAATAAAATCGCTATTGCTAAATGAACGGAATGTTTTATTCCTATGTAAACCGCCAGCAGCATGGCAGCGGCCGCCGGAAAACCAGCTAGAACCCCAACGGTAAACCGGGCGATACTCTGAGTGGATTCACCTTGAATGGTCAGCCATATAATACTTAAAATACTGATTAACGGCAGGGCAGCTATGATGCCTCCGTATAAGGGGAATCGCCTGGCTAATTCAGTGACAAGGCCGATAATGGCTGCGGAACTGATAATTTTTATGAACAAATACATTATTTTGATGCCTCGCTTAATAGCTCCAATGCTTTAACTACCTGTTTTCTTTCATTGATTGTTAATCTATCAAGTGCAGCCTGCAGCTTTTCTTCATCTAACTCTGTATTCTTTTTTAATATCGTTGAACCGGCATCTGTTAAATGTAAATACACTTTGCGTTGATCCTCTTCAGACCTTTCTTTATACACCCATCCTTTATCCACTAATTTTTTCACGTGTTCGGAAGCTGTGTTGTGTGAAACTGATAATCGCTCGGCAATATCACGGATCATGACATATTTTCTTTTTTGAACCATTTGTAAAATACGGACACTTTGATGTGAAATGCTTTCCTCTTGTGATTGATGCAGATTGAAATAAATATCAGTATAGTATTGATTAATTTCTTGAATCATTTAAAAAAACCCTCCAAGTACATCGGTTAATTTGATTATATCGCATTAAACGATATATATTCAATGGATGTGTTGAGAGTTCTGTTAAAAAGGAAAACGAATACGCAATGCGCAACACTTCATAAATCATTTAAAAGATTGTAAGATTAAGTGATAAACAATTGGAAATGCCCTCTTACGGTAAAATGGAAAACAGGGCCGGAGCACTGTTCGGGAGTTTAAAGATAAATGCGACAGTGCTGCCGGAAATTTTTTCCACATTTTTACGGACATAACCGAGGAGGGAGATGCCCAATACCATCTTTATTAGGACGGCTCCGGATTTTTCCGGAGCAGCAGACAAGGAGAGTATTTGATGAATAAGTTTGGATTATTATCATTATTAATGGTAGCTATCAATGTTGCGTTGTTTTTTATTTTAAGAGGCCCCAATGCAAATTTGACTTTAGGGGTAATCCTATTTGGTTCGCTTTCGATCATTGGGGTCATTTTTGCCATCATGTCCAGGAAAGCCTGGTCCATTACAGCAGGCCTCATCCTTAATGGCTGTGTAATTGTTTTTGCCCTCCTCCTATGGACAGCAATGGGAATTAGTGAACCATAAGGTTAAGTAACCAAGGCTGCCGGGAAACGATTTCTGGCGGCTTTTAATTTTTAAAAAAAGTTTGCCTCCGGCAAACACTCTTTCCACCTCCTTACAATGAAGGCTTCTCCCAACAAGGTTGCTGTAGACCCACTCGCCTTTGGATTGATATCATGGATGTACAGAGCTTAGTGGAGGGACATCAATGGTACAATCGAAGGTCAATGATCTGAAAATGGGGGAACGCGGAGCGATTCTCAGCATTTTTGCCTATATATTTTTATCGGCTTTGAAACTGGTGATTGCCGACATGACAAATTCAGCAGCCTTAAAGGCGGACGGCATGAACAATGCAACTGATATTGTGGCTTCGATCGCTGTTCTGATCGGTCTCAGGTTTTCACAAAAACCGGCAGATAAAAATCATCCATACGGCCATTGGAAAGCCGAAACGATTGCAGCTTTGGTTGCATCCTTCATCATGATGGCTGTCGGTCTTCAGGTATTGTATGAAGCTGTGTTATCCGTCTTTGAAGCAGAACAAGAGTCTCCTGATATGATCTCCGCGTTGACCGCTATTTTTTCCGCGGGAGTCATGTACCTGGTTTACAGATATAATCGGAGTTTGGGCAGAAAAATTAATAGCCAGGCTGTAACGGCGGCGGCTAAAGATAACCTGTCCGACGCATGGGTGAGCATCGGGGCGGCGGTTGGTATCGCTGGTTCCCAATTTGGCCTTCCTTGGCTGGATCCGGTGACAGCAGTAATAGTAGGCATACTTATATGCAAAACGGCGTGGGGTATATTTAGGGAATCATCTCTCGATCTGACTGACGGTTATGATGAAGAAAAGTTGGCACTTTATAAGGAGTCGATTCTGGGTATATCCGGAGTGAAAGGCATCAAGGATATCAGGGCTAGAAGATATGGGAGCAATTCCGTGGTCGATGTTGTCATCCTAGTAAATTCCACGCTGGGTATCCAGGCCGCCCATCAGATATCGGATCGCGTAGAAGAGGTTTTAATGGAAGAATATAGAGTGTTTGATGTGCATGTCCATGTGGAGCCGAATTGATGGGCAAAGCCTGTCAAAATTCTTCATTTTCATCAATGTCGTTGACAGCCCTCTGATTAAAAAATAAGGTTTACTGGTCTTGGTGGGGTTTAGGCATAAGCATTGTGTTATTCAACCGCTCAATTTGATGTTTAAACCAATCTGCGAAAAAGTTTTATGATTGTCTAAAGGCCGGGGGAAACTTCCTCTTTTCACACGGAATTATGAAATAAAAGAAGGATTATAGCAAACTTTAGCGAATAATATCACCTAAATATGTAAGAAAGGTGATGATGTTATTGAAGGTTCAGCATCCAAATTTTGACCATTTGTGGAAGGATGTGATTACCGAACTGTTTGAAGAGTTTCTCCTGTTTTTCTCACCTGAGCTGTTTGAACTTGTAGACTTTGCCACCCCACCTGAGTTCCTCGAACAAGAGCTTCAAACGATTTTACCCGAATCCGAGAGCAACAAGCGTGTCGCCGACAAACTCGTTAAGCTTCAATTAAAAAATGGGAGCGAACAATGGGTGTATGTCCATATCGAAGTGCAGGGCGATCACGAAAAGGTTTTTCCAAAGCGGATGTTCCAGTCCTTTTACCGGATTTTGGATCTGTTTGATCAAAGGATCTATGCGCTTGCCTTGTTTACAAGCGAAGACGCCAAGTACAACGCCAATCAATTCCACTATGAATTTTTAGGCACAGAACTGACCTACCATTATAACATCTACCGAATTGCTTCCCAGTCGGAATCCACACTTATAGAATCACAAAATCCCTTTGCGTTGGCTGTTTTGGCCGGACTATATGTCATAAAAAGTAAAAAAGATGTTGATATTAAGTACCAATACAAGCGGAAATTGATGAGATTGCTTTTCCAGGATAAAATGATAAGCAAAGAGATGAAGAGAAAATATATTCAGAAGCTGTTTGTATTCATCGACCATATTCTTCGTCTGCCGGAGGATGCGGACTCGCGATTAATCAGGGACATGAAACCAATTTTGGAAAAGGAGGCAGTAATGATGGGGTTGTCTTTAAAGGATACGTCGTTTGCAAGGTATTATTTGGAAGAAGGGAAGAAGGAAGGGAAGAAAGAAGGATTAAAAGAGGGAATAAAAGAAGGAATTAAAGAAGGAATAAAAGAGGGAAAGACTGAAATTGCATTCAGGCTCCTGGAAAAAGGACATTCGATAGAAGATGTGGCAGAAATTACAGGTTTCTCAATCCAGGAGATAAAAGGGCTTAAGGAAAAAAAATGAAAAAAACCCTGTAATGGAGGCTGTAACGATGGGGCTGTCTTTAAAGGATACGTCGTTTGCAAGGTATTATTTGGAAGAGGGGAAGAAGGAAGGGAAGAAAGAAGGTTTAAAAGAGGGAAAGACTGAAATTGCATTCAGGCTCCTGGAAAAAGGACATTCGATAGAAGACGTGGCAGAAATTACAGGTTTCTCAATCCAGGAGATAAAAGGGCTTAAGGAAAGAAAGCCATAAAGGAAACGATATGCCCATTGCAATAAGGCTGCCCGGAAAGCCGGTTTCCTCTAATTTTTACTAGGCAGCCTTTTGATTTGAATATTGTTGGATAGTTTGTTTAATCATCTCAATCGAAAGACTCCCCGTGACTGGTCGCCTCCAATTGTAATGAAAATATCCGATATTGGCTGCAAAAATGGCGGCGGCATAAGTATCTGTCCCACAATTGAAATAATCCCTCCCGCCATATCGATTATTTTTTCAAATGAATGATCTGTATACGCTCGTTAAAAAGAGATGGATATGATAGAAATCCGAGCATGACGCTTGATATGGCTGCGGTTGTCAATAATAGAAACACGATCAGCAGTTGGAACATGACGGCCTGGATTGGATCTGCGCCTGCAATGATCTGCCCGCTCATCATGCCCGGCAATTGGACAAGACCCATTGTTTTCTGGCTTTCGATTGTCGGGATCATGCTTGCCTTAATGGACGAGATCAATTGTGTATGAATCGCCTGCTTCGGTGTTCCGCCGAGTGAAAGGATCAGTTCCGTTTCATCTTCGTGTGCTTCTATTTCTGCCGTGAAACGGTTCAAAAATAAAATGGACAGAACCATTGCGTTTCCAATCACCATCCCGCTGATTGGAATGATGTACTGTGCGGTTGGAGGCGTGATGTTCAGCCCAATCAAAATTCCCTGCGTGAGAATCTCGATAAAGATGATGGTCGCTCCGACTTTCCATGTAATTCCTTTGATAAACAATCCTTTTTTACGGACGTTTTCGACAGCTGCTCCAATCATTAGCAGGACCATCAGCAAAATATAGACGGGATGCTCCGCCTCAAAGACAAATTTTAAAATATACCCGACAACCATCAGTTGGATGATGGACCTAACAGTAGCGATGATTGTGTCTTTTTCAAGTCCAAGGCTGAGCGTTTTCGATAATATAAGCGGAAGGAGGACGAATATAAGCGTCATTGCCAATGCTGTAAAACTCATGCAAATCCCCCCTCGACGAAGCGCCTTACTTCATCAGTTTTTGGTGATTCGAGCAGGCTGCTTTCTCCTGTTTCTGCCACTTTGCCTCTAATCATCACCCATGTGTAATGACCGATTGTCCGGGCTTGTTCAAGATTGTGTGTGATCCACACCATTGTGACATTGTAGCGCTGGTTGATTTTTACAATGAGCTGTTCAATCTCCTTGGATGAAGTCTGGTCCAGCGAAGCGGTGATTTCATCAAGCAATAATATGCGCGGGCGGTTTACAAGCGTCCTGGCAATGGACACTTTCTGTTTTTGTCCGCCTGACAGCTCTTTGCTGTCCCTTTGTAAAAATGACTCTTCCAAACCGACATCTTCCAGAAATGTAACTGCTTCCTCCTTGGTGAGCTTTTTTCCGGCAAGCTCCAATGGCAGAGACAAATTGCGGTAAACACTGCCCTTTACCATCGGTGCGTTTTGCAGGGCAATGCCGACCGTGCGGCGTAATTCCACAGGTTCATATTCACGGATATGCCTGCCGTGAATATAAATGTCGCCTCTAGTTGGTGAAATGAGACCATTGCATAACTTGAGCAAGGTTGTTTTCCCGGCCCCGGAAGGTCCGGCCAATGTTGTGATTTTTCCATCCGGAAAAGAGCCGGTCACCCCTTTTAAAATGGTCGTTTCGTCAATTGAATAATCAACACCGCTGAAATGGATAGCAGGTTTGTATTGTACATCAGTTGTAATCGCTGATACACTTCCTTTGTGATTTGTTCAATGAACATTATAGTACAAAAGTGGAAACATAGTTTAAAAATTCGTTGTCGTTTAATGGGACTTTTTCAAGGGAAATTTAATAAATAATTTCACAAGGGAGGGATTACGATGAATACGGCTTATGAAGAATGTATAAAGGCTTGCCTGGAATGTATGGAAGCCTGCAACCATTGCTTTGATGCCTGCTTGAAAGAAACGGATGTTCAAATGATGGCGGAATGTATCCGTCTTGATCGTGAGTGCGCCGATATGTGCGCATTTGCCGCCAAAGCGATGCAGGCAGACAGCCCGTTTGCCACGGAGATTTGCCAATTATGTGCGGACATTTGCGAAGCGTGCGGCAATGAGTGTAAAAAGCATGACCACGATCATTGCCAAAAATGTGCGGAAGCCTGCTTGAAATGCGCAGAGATCTGCAGAAGCATGGCGGCGTAGAAAGCTTAAACAGCCTGTGGGCTGTTTAGGCTTTCTTTTTGTTGCGTGGGCGGCATGCTTTTCATCACCGCCTTTTCAAAAAATTGATGGGCCATGAGTTCCATGGCCCTGTTATCAATTCCCCGACCCTGAGCCCGTAGCGGCTGCAGATGCTGCTATAGACGCTGTCATGGTCGCTTGCTGCGCCTGCAGAATGGTTTCGATCGTTGTATACAGGCTCGTTTCTATCAAAGCGGACTGTTCCAATTTGTCTTTGACATAAAAGCTGGCGGCAAGGGTTGCGTTCAAATCCTTTTGCCACTTGAATTGCTTTGTCTGATTCAGGTGTACGTATGCCTGATAAACTTCCTGCATATCCAATTCCGCAGGGGGGATCATAGCGAGCATTCCCATGACTGGGTAATATAGCGTTTTTTGTTTCATGCCGACCTCCTTGAATTTATCAAACACTTGAGTCGCCCGGTTCACCAACACTTCGGGGCTCTCCACTTCATCGAGCGTCAATATATGGCTCAACATTTGCAAATGGTTCCCTTTTCTAAAACCGTTCCGGTTCAGGTCATCGTAAAAGCGCTCGTTGCGTTCAATGACATCATCTGCCCCTCTCGCGGCGAGCAGCATTGCAAGGGGGTAATCTTCAGCTGATGTTAAAAAGAGATGTTCTTTTTTCATACCGTCGTATATTTCTTTTGCTCTTGTAATGACTGGACGATAATCGTTTGGGTCAGACCCGGAATTTTTGATTAATACAGAAGCGGCGATATAAGTGAATATTCCTTTTCTGAATTTAGCGCTGGTCAATTCATCGTAGGCGGCGAACAATGCAGGGATTTGCTTTTCGGGATGTTCGAAGCCGACATCCAGCATGGCCGCGGCGATATAACGGGATTCCGATTTGATGGAAGAGAAAATGCCGGCCTGTTTTTTGATTCCCTCCGCAATCATCAGATAAGACTCCATTTCAAACGGTTTTTGATTCATTGCATAGAAGGATGCAATCGTCATTAATATTTTATTATCCGTCACTTTCCACTTCATCTTTTTCCTGAGTTCCTCATAGACTTCAATATACTTGGTCATGTATTTCTGCACGTCAATGCCCCCTTCCTGAACTTGCCTTTATCTAAAGATAAAGTATAAATTTTTTCAAAGATATTCGTATAAAATTATTGTGCTTTGTCCAGCTCCAGCGCCCAGCGAC
>NZ_VEKZ01000077.1:0-13101 GCF_007681465.1 Siminovitchia fortis | reverse complement strand
GAGCCGACCGCAAGGGAAGCCTCGAGCGAGTCCCCTCGTTCGACAGAACGATTTGTGCGCGAATGCCGTGTGGAAAAGCTCCAGTCCGCAGCCGGAACCTCATCCGGAAAGGGAAAAGCACAAAGTACACACGCGCCATTGCGATTTGTCGCAATGGAACCTGACCCTTTAGGGTCCGGGAACCTCCCCATTTTAATGGGGAGAGGTTTCAGAATAAAATGGACAAGTTGTAGCAGGGTGTGATGGCTTTGGAGGAAAAAGAGGATAAAAATGTCGACAGGGACTTAATTGAAAGAATTGATGAAGAAGAAATGCAGGAGCTCCTGCAACAAGCCCAGGAAGAAGCTTTGCTTAAGGAATCTTTTGAAAAACAACATGAAAAAACATCACGGCGTTTTCCCAGATGGTTGTTTTGGCTGATCTCCGGCGTGTTTTTATTCAGTACCTTTTCTTTTATTTTTCAAATTTATTCGATACCCGCTATTGAATTCCTGGCAGCTTCAGCCCGAATGTCAACGGATGAAAAAGTTCAAGATTATAAAAAATCAGTTGTTACAATCGCCGCTGGTGACAGTAAAGGAACGGGGTTTTCCATCTCAAACGATGGCAAGATTTTAACAAATTATCATGTCATAGAAGGCTATGGCCAAGTGACCGTGGATTTTCCGGACGCCGGAATTTTTACGGCGGATGTAGTGGAAACGTATGAAGATATCGATTTGGCTGTCCTTGACGTTGATGGAGAAAAATTGCCTTATTTGGAGCTTGAAAAGCATCCGGAATTTACCGAACATGAACAGGTAATGTTTATCGGTAACCCTCTCTATTTTCACGGAATTGCGAATGAAGGGGCGATTATTGATATGGTTCGTTTAAGCGGCTGGAATGATGATGTCGTGATGATGAAAGCCCCGGTATATCGCGGAAACAGCGGAAGTCCTGTCATAAATGAAAACGGACAGGCCATAGGAGTTATTTTTGCGACGCTGAAGCATGAGGAATATGGGAAAGTCGGTCTTTTCGTGCCGATCGGGTTGTTTCTGGATCGCGCGCAAGAAACTGAATAACGGGATAAGAAAACTGCATTAACGCAATTTTATCGAGAAACCGGCACTTTGAACGCAGGCAACAAGGCAAAATTCAATTTTTGCCGGCATTTCTAATCGGCAATATTGTCAAAACCCGTTTCTTGCAATAACACCTGCGTTTTTTATAATGGAATAAACTTTGAAATTGATTTTCACATAGGCTCCCGGAGGGGATGAAGATGTTCAGGAGAAGGATCAAACATACCCAGCGCTATCAGGAGATTATCAACGCTTTTTTAAAAAACGGGCTCAGTCATTTTCTCTTCCGCATGGGTTTGATAGACCGTTCAAAAACTGCGCAAATTACAGAGGAAAATATCAATTTGGTAGACTTGGGGATCAGGCTTCGCGCAGCATTGCAGGGATTGGGGCCGACTTTTATCAAGCTCGGCCAGATTGCAAGTACGCGCCGTGACATGATTCCGGAAGAAATTGCTTCTGAATTGGAAAAGCTTCAGGATAATGTTCAGCCTTTTTCCTATGAGGAGGTCCTTGTAACTGTAGAGGCGGAGCTTGGCGGGCCGATAGACAGTCTTTTTCAGGCGTTTAGCGAAACACCGCTTGCGACCGCCTCAATCGGACAGGTTCATACAGCACAGCTTTTCACGGGAGAGGAAGTGGCAGTAAAAGTTCAGCGTCCGGACATCCGGTCGATCATGGATACGGACTTGGAGATTTTGCATGATCTGGCCAGAGTGGTCGAAAATAGGGTGGAGTGGGCAAGAAGATACCGTCTTCGGGAAATGATCGAGGAGTTTTCCCTTTCTTTGCGCAATGAACTGGACTACGAAGTGGAAGGGCGCAATGGAGAAAGGGTTGCGAGGCAATTTGAAAATGACTCAACCATTCACATACCCAAAATTTATTGGGACCTGACGTCAAAGAAAGTCCTTACGATGGAAATGATCAAGGGAATCAAAGTTACTCATATAGAAGAGCTGGATGAAAAAGGTTATGACCGGGAACTGATTGCCGCAAGGCTGGCCGATTCAATGTTCACCCAGATTCTGGAGTATGGATTTTTCCATGGGGATCCGCATCCGGGGAATATTTATATTTTACCTGACAATGTGATTGCCTATTTGGATTTTGGGATGGTGGGCCAGTTAAGAGAGGATTTGAAATACCATTTTGCCACACTTCTGATCAATCTGCAGCAGGGAAGTTCCAAAGGAATGATCAAGACATTTTCCGCGATGGATCTTCTCGATGAGAACACAGATGTGCCGCAGCTTAAACATGATTTGGAATGTTTGATCACCAAATACTATGACACTTCCTTTAATGAAATCAGCATGGGGACCGCGCTTGCCGATGTGTTTGCGGTCGCCTACCGTCACCGTGTGAGAATACCGACTGAAATTGCCATATTGGGCAAAGCGATCCTTACGATGGAGGAGATCATTAAAAAGCTGGATCCCGGTTTCAGCGTGATGAAAGCGGTCAGGCCTTTTGGTGAAAAATTGTTCAAACAAAGGCTGAATCCCAAAAATATTCTGAGCAGATCATGGGATGATCTCGTCGAAAACATGGAAATCATCCGGGATTTGCCAAAGGATTTAAAAGAAATTGCGACAACGGTCAAAAAAGGAAGGCTGCGTTTTGATATCAACGTGAAAGAACTGCAGACTTTTCTGCAAAGGCTTGATAAAATCAGCAACCGTCTTTCTTTCAGCATCATCCTGCTTTCCTTCAGCATCTTAATGGTCGGCTTGATCATCGGGACCGCCATCGCTGACAAACAAGCATTATTATTCAGGTTCCCTGTCATTGAAATAGGCTCGATCATTGCGACACTCATGTTTTTATTTATGATTTTTTCGATTTTCAGGTCTGGAAGGATGTAGAAAACCCGATTGCGGGTTTTTTGCATTTATATAGATATTGATCCGTCGGGATGACAATGGAAGCAGTCCAGAAGGCAACCATTCCTTCTGGCTGCTGGCTCTTCGTACATTTTTATAAATATGGCAGAAAATTAATGATATAATAGAGTAAAAGATTTCCGGGAAGGGGACCGGCAATTCTATGAAAATTAATAAATTTGTCATGCCGGAGCTTATATTTGGAAACGGTTCCATTGGTCTGGTAGGTGAAAGCTGTGCAAGGCTTGGAGCAAGGAAACTTTTTATCGCCACAGATCCGGGGGTCCTGGCTTCAGATTGGTTTGAACAAGTGACAGCCAGTTGCAAAAACGCGAAGCTCCCTTATGTCATTTTTGCAGACATTACGACGAATCCGAAAGATTACGAGGTCGATAAAGGCGTATATCAGTATTTACAAGAGGAATGTGACGCGATTGTCGGGGTAGGAGGCGGCAGCGCCATCGATGTGGCAAAAGCGGTCGCTGTACTGGCAACGAATGGAGGAAGCATTCAGGATTATGAAGGGGTTGATAAAATCAAGATGCCGCTGCCCCCGCAGGTGATGGTGGCAACCACTGCCGGCTCAGGCTCCGAGGTTTCCCAATTTTCAATTATTATAGATTCGGAGAAAAAGAAGAAACTGACGATCATCTCGAAATCGCTCGTCCCAGATATAGCGATTGTCGATCCGCAGACGTTGATGACAAAAAGCCCCCATTTGACGGCAACGACGGGATTGGACGTGCTCACTCATGCAATCGAATCATTCGTCAGTATCGCATCGACACCTCTGACAGATGTGCAGGCTATAAGTGCTATTAGACTTGTAGCTCAAAATTTACGGCCGTCTGTTGCTTCCAGAATGAATAAAGAGGCAAAGGCAAAGATGGCGATGGCCAGTGTACAGGCCGGACTTGCCTTCTCAAATGCGATTCTTGGAGCGGTGCATGCGATGAGCCATGCGATTGGCGGACGTTTCCTGCTGCCGCACGGTGATGTGAACGCCATTTTACTCCCTTATGTGATGGAATTTAATTATTTGGCCTGTCCTGAAAAGTTTTTGCAAATTGCTCAGTTGTTTGGTGAAGAGGGCAGCAGACGATCCACGATTGATTCGGGACTGAGGGCGATTGAATACGTCAAAAAGCTATCGGCGGATATTGGCGCACCCCAGCGGCTATCCGAAATGGGCTTGTCCGAATCGGATGCCCCCATCGTAGGCCAGGTGGCCATAGAAGATGCCTGTATGATTACAAACCCGCGTGACATTACAGCAGCGGATGTTGAACGGTTGTTTAAACTCGCATTATAGGAGGGCACCTTATGTCAGACAGACTGCAGATGATTGAGCGGCTGGTTGGAGTTTCGTCGTCAAAAATCAACTATTATACGGAACTCAAAAGTACAATTGATGAAATGAAAAAGAAAAATACGCAACTTGAGATCATCAATGAAGTGATGAGAAGTTTCAATATTGATATGTCAATGGACGACATGCTGAAAAATATATTGGAAAAACTGCAGCAGATTTTTCCGCTTAAAAGGTTGAGTCTTTCCATTTTAAAAAACGGCAAACTCATACCGGCCAATGTATACCCCCACGATTATGTGCATGTCGATGTCGGCAATCCGATTCCAAGGGAAGGGTCCCTTTATTGGAAAGTGGCGGATTCCGGCGCCTCTTGTGTGTATTTGGTCAATATGAATGAGAGGAAAGAATACAGTGAAACTCCGGCTTTTGAAAAACTAGGCCTTCGCCAGGTGCTTGTCTTTCCTTTATATGGAAAGGGACGGATCCTTGGTGTTTTAAGTCTTGGCAGCGCACAGCAACAGGATTATGACGGAGAAGATCTCGCTTTTTTGCAGCAGCTTTCGGACCAACTGGCAGTCTGCATTGAAAATGTCCGCCTGTATAATGAGGTGCTGAATAGTAAAAAGGAGTGGGAACAGACATTTCTTGCGGTTGCCGACCCCATCATGCAAGTTGATTTAAATGGCAATATCCTGAGGTGTAATGGATCCGCCTATTCTTTTTTTCATCTGAACGGAAAAAATGTCTCACACATAACATTGGATGAATTATTATACAGACACCAGGCAGAGCCTGACAGCCCATTTCAAGAAACCCGGAAAACGAAAGAGATGGCTTACCGTGAAATTACATTGCATGACAAGACCATTTGCGAAGTGCATACATATCCGATCATGAATGAAAAGGAAGAGATGTACGGGGTGATCGCCTATATAAAAGATGTTACTGAAAAGCGCCATTTCGAAGCACGCATGATGCAGTCCGGCAAATTGGCCGCATTGGGGGAAATGGCTGCAGGGGTCGCCCATGAATTAAATAATCCTTTGACGGCGATTCTTGGAAATACCCAGCTTCTGATGCGTAAAGCGAACGAAAACGAGTCTTCCCACGTGTTGCTGACAGATATTTTTAAATGCAGCAAACGGTGCCAGGACATTATTCGAAACTTGCTTACATTTTCCCGGCAGGATGAATATCTTTTCCAGACATGTTCGATCAATGAGGCGGTAGAGCAAGTACTGAGTCTCGTCGGATATCAAATTCGCCAAAGCCATATCGAGTTGGAGATTGACCTGGATTCAAATGTGCCTTTTATTGATGGAAGCATTCAGCAATTGGAGCAGATTATCATCAATTTACTTTTAAATGCAAAAGATGCACTGGATGAGGTGGATAAGACCGGAAAAGAAATCTCCATCCGGACGGAAAGCGGCGCGGAAGAAGTCACTCTTTCGGTCATTGACAATGGAACGGGCATTGATCCGGAAAAATTGAAGGAAATATTCCATCCCTTTTATACGACGAAAGAAGCTGTAAAGGGGACAGGACTGGGTCTATCGGTCAGCCTTGGAATTGCGGAGGCTCATGGCGGAACGATTGATGTAAAGAGCGAGCCGGGAAAGGGCAGCGCATTTATCCTCCGTTTGCCGGTAAAAAAGATTCGATGTAAAGGCGGGTGAGAAGGGTGGCCAACATATTGGTCGTCGATGATGATCGGGAGGTCGGCAATTTTTTACGTTATTTTTTTAAGGAGAAAGGTTTCGAGGTGCATTTGGCATACAGCGGCAAGGACTTCAGACGGCTATTTGGGCAGCAGGCCTATCATCTGGCATTGATCGATGTGAAGCTTCCCGACACAAGCGGGCTGGACATATTAAAGGACCTATCTGCACATATGCCATCGTGCAAAACCATTGTCATGACCGGTTACAGTACGGTTAAAGTGGCTGTTGATGCGATCAAGCTAGGGGCCAATGACTTTATTGAGAAACCGTTTGATGACTTGGATGCTCTGGAAAGGACAATCGATCATCTTCTGGCGAATAAGGCGACAGCTGCGGAAACTGACATTCAAGGACTGGCAAAGGAATGCGGCATCGTGACAGAAAAAAGCGATGCGATGACTCGGTTGCTGACACTTGCTTATAAAATAGCTCCGAAAAACATAAACGTCCTGATCCAGGGAGAAACAGGAACAGGGAAGGAGCTTTTGGCTCATTTTATTCACCGTGCGAGCCAGCGAAACGGACAGCCTTTTATTGGCATCAACTGCGGCGCTCTATCCGAAACGCTGCTGGAAAGCGAATTGTTTGGCCACGAAAAGGGAGCTTTCACCGGAGCGGCGAAGGAAAGAAGAGGCGTGTTTGAAATTGCCGGAAAAGGGACTTTGTTTTTGGATGAAATCGGAGAGGCGTCGATGTCCACTCAAGTGAAGCTGTTGCGGGTTTTGGAAACCGGAGAGTATATGCGTGTGGGCGGTGAGTCGGTACAAAAGACAAATACCCGTATTGTTTCAGCAACTCATGTTGACTTGGCTGAAGCAGTTACCAATAGAGCGTTCCGTGAAGACCTTCTGTACCGGCTGGATGTCGTAAAGCTGGTCATCCCTCCATTACGGGAAAGGCGGGAAGACATCCGGCTGATTGCGGAACATCTGCTGGAAAAAGCAGGAGCGGCGGTACAATTGAACGAGGCTGCTGCGACGCTCCTTGAGCAGTATGATTGGCCCGGGAATGTAAGGGAGTTGTCCAATGTCATCAAGCGCGCTGTATCAATCATGGATGAGGGCTGTGGAGTCATAACACCAAAGCATTTGCCGAAAAAAATTCTCCCGGGAAAGTCCCTGTTGATTGAAAAGGCAAAACCAAAAGAAGAGAGTTTTGAGGAATTTTTAAAACAGTGGACTGATGATATGCTGGAGGTCTGGAATGATGAGGAAAAAGTGGAAATGGAGATGGTCCTCAACAAGGTGAAGGTGCTGGAGCGTGAGATTGGCAGGGCATTCGTCATGAAAGTTTTAAAGGAAACGGTAGGAGACCGTCAAGAAGCCGCTGGAAGATTGAACATAAGCATGCGAAAGCTCCGATATTTATTGAACGAAAAAGGGCAGCCGTCCATAAAATGAACGGGTGCCCTGTTTATGGTTCTCTGGAACGGATCATGCACCTTGGATTGCATATCCGGATCACCAGGTGGAAGCGGAGTACCTTGAAAAGAATGTATTCCGGCTGTTTAATCTTGATGGAAAAATTGGTCTTGCTCTAAAATATCAATACTACACGTCCGTTGATCTGGCCTTTTTCCATTCGATCAAATACATGGTTGATTTCATCAAGCTCAGCGGTAGATACAATGGCTTTGACTTTCCCATCTGCGGCAAATTGAAGGGCTTCCTGCATATCTTTTCGTGTGCCGACGATGGAGCCTTTGACTGTTACACCGTTTAAAACCGTATTGAAAATCGGAACAGGGATCTCATCGTTGGGCAATCCGACAAGCACTACCGAGCCCCCGCGTTTGACAGAATGATAAGCCTGTTCGAATGCGGCTTTGTTTACCGCCACGCTGATAGCAGCTTGAACGCCGCCCACTTGATCCTTGATGGCTTGCGTCGGGTCTGAGGTTTTTCCATTAACAGTCAAATCAGCCCCTAAGTCTTTAGCAAGTTGGAGCTTATCATCATTGATATCGACAGCCACTACATTGAAGCCCATGGCTTTTGCATATTGAAGGGCAATATGGCCCAACCCGCCAATGCCGTAAATCGCAACCCAATCGCCGGCCTTGGCACCGGAGACTTTCAGAGCCTTATAAGTGGTCACTCCTGCACATAAAATTGGTGCAATTTCCACGGGGTCGACGCCATCCGGAATTCTTGCGACGTAATCAGCGGGCGCCACGCAATATTCGGCAAAAGCACCATCAGCGGAGTAGCCGCCATTCAATTGATTTGGGCAGAGTGTTTCATTTCCGGATAGACAATACTCGCATTCTCCACAAGCCCTAAAAAGCCATGGAATCCCGACGCGGTCCCCTTTTCTCAAAGAAGTTACGCCTTGTCCAACCTGTTCAACAATACCGACACCTTCGTGGCCCGGAATGACCGGAAGCTTCGGCTTGACCGGCCAGTCCCCATGTGCTGCATGCAGGTCGGTGTGGCAAACCCCGCATGCTTCCATTCTGATCAAAACTTCACCAAGCTTCGGCTGGGGAATTTCCACCTCCTTAATTTCAAGTTTTTCTTGGAACTCATTGACGACTGCTGCTCTCATTACTGATTCCTCCTTGGGTATGATGGCTTGCCTGTAAACTTAATATTGCAAAAATAGTGCCAGCTTGATTTTGTTCATAAATTGGGAGTATAAAGTCGGTGCGGCCGTTTTATTGTTTCAATTTGCCAAAATTTCGGCTTGTGCGGCCGAAATTTTGTTGGGGATTTTTAAGTGAGGGAGAAACTAAAAACGCGATGCGTGCTTACGAAGGCACACATCACGCTTTTCGGACGCTCATTATCTCTTTTTCTTTTTACCTGAAGTCACTAAATAAAGCCGAAGGTTTTAAATAAAGGTTTTGCTTTTGGCGGATAACAATTTTTTCCTCCTATAGGTCTATTTCTTCTCTACATAAATAATAAGCCAGAGGATTGCCCCACCTATTAATGATGCCCACCACGGAAAATCGAAGGATGGGCCGATTTCTGGGGTGAATTTTGTCAGAAGTAATACGGCCCCCATACCCGCTGCTCCCGTTACCCCAGCTTTCAGCATATTCTTTTTTGTGTTTCGATTTTCTTTGAACAAGGAATTGTTTATCAGCCTTAAAATGAACCATATCGTAAGACTGACGAAACATGCGATGCCCAAAGAGACAACGCCGGCTGCAAATAAGTTGACCTCTGTTTTAACCTCGATAAATTGTGAAAGCACTAAAAGAATGACGCCCCGTATCATAAGAACCCAACCGGCTATATTGCCAATGATGCCCGCAATAAAAGGAATTACATCCCGCTTCTTTTCTTTTGGCAGCTGTTCAATAATTTCATCCGCAAAGGCTTTTGGATCATCCCCGAAAATATCTTTGGCTGTTTTTCCTTCTTCCTGGCCATCAAGCAAATGATCAAGCATTTCCATTAGTATTTCTTCGGACTGCTGCTCGGAAAGGGAGAATTGCAGACGAATATATATGAGTAAATCACTGTAATATGCCTCATTTTCCGGCGTCAATAATTCTCTTTTTTGATTGTTTTCTTCAATTAATTCTTCTGAATTCATGTTTTCACCTTCTTTTTAATAGCTCATTGACAGGGTTAGAGATCTGATTCCATTCCTCAATGATGGTTGCCAAAGTTTCATGGCCTTTATCTGTTAAAAAATAATATTTCCGGTTCGGTCCGGAATCGGACGGTCTCATTTCTCCCCGGATTAATCCGTTTTTTTGGAGTCTTAATAAAACGGGGTAAATGGTGCCTTCGCTGACATCTTGCAAGCCGATGTCCTGCAGTTTTTTTGACAGTTCATAGCCATAAACCGCTTCTTTTTCAATTACTGCCAATACACAGCCATCTAATATTCCTTTTAATAACTGACTTCGTACAGACATATGCACCTTCCATTCTGCATCTATTATGTTATACAAGATAGCGGGGCGAAAAACAAAGAGGAAAGTTCCTCTGGATCAAGTATTTGGTTATACAAGATAGTTGGGTGAAAAGATAACTACTTGGTTATGCAAAGTAGTTATCTTAAATATATACACATGTTTTAATCTTGTCAAGTCTGTCAATCATAGTTCCACAAAATTTTTCCCTTGATATATAAAACCGGAGGAAAAAATGATCAAGTTCTGAAGTTTTTAGCTAAATACCTTTCCGCTCACAATACTCATCGACCAGTTCCTCAATCTGATCTAACTCCGGATATTCCCCGGAAAAGGAAAACTTCAATTCTTCGATGAACTCACCTTCACGGTAAACATGAATTGCCCCATTTTGCTCAATGACACTGTATTCCGGTTCAAATATAAATCCATTTCTTTCAATGGCACCCATTTTCAACAACTCCAAATGAAATATATTGGATTTATTATTTCTCACAACCAAGTTAATCATGCAATATTCGAATCATGGAAACCCTGACAGATTCCCTGTAAAATGAGATTGATCATTTGAAAAAGTGAGTTCAATAACCCAAGGTCCCATAATATGTTAAAATAATGAAACTTGGAGAAATTAAAGGAAAGATTACGGTCCAATAGCTTGGAGTGAATGTGATGTTTCATGATATTACAGTATCTGATCTACTCGCCAAAAAAAATCAAGAGCCGCATACAATAATCGATGTCCGCTCTCCCAAGGAATTCAAGGAAGCGACGATTCCAGGCAGCATCAATATTCCGATTTTAAATGATGAAGAGCGTGCGGAAGTCGGAACGATTTACAAACAGGCGGGAAAAGAAGCAGCGATGGAAAAAGGGCTGGCTATCTTTTCAATAAAGCTCCCTGAGTTTATCGGCGAATTCAAAAAAATTGAAACGCCCATGACCGTTTTTTGCTGGCGCGGAGGAATGCGTAGCAAAACCACGGCAACTGTTCTGGATTTAATGGGAATCCGTGTGAACCGTTTAAACGGCGGTATCCGCTCATACCGGCGCTGGATTGTCAATTACCTGGAAACAGGGAGGTTCCATCCGGAATTGCTCGTTTTGAATGGATACACTGGGACAGGCAAGACTATTATTTTACAGAAACTGAAGGAAAAAGGGTATCCCGTCATTGATCTTGAAGAAATGGCGGGACACCGCGGATCGATTTTCGGCCAGATCGGCCTGACGCCGAGCAACCAAAAGAAATTTGATGCTGCGCTCGTGACAGAAATGCTGAAATATGAAAACGAGCGGTTTGTTTTTATCGAAGGGGAGAGCAAACGGATCGGAAGAGTTTATTTGCCGGATATCATTTATGACAAAAAGGAAAAGGGCTTGCAGATTTTCATCGATTTGCCGCTGGAAGAGCGGGTGAAAAACATCATTGAAGAGTACGAGCCTTGGAATTATCCGGAACGGTTCCAAGAGGCATTCCGATTGATAAAAAAGAAAATCCATACGCCTGTCGCAAAAGAGATAGAATCGAATTTGGAGAACGGGAAATTCATACAGGCTGTCAAGCTGCTGCTGGAATATTATTATGATCCAAGATATGAATATTCCGCTTCGCATTTCCCTGAATCCCAAAAAATTACGATTCAGGCGGATTCTGTTGATGATGCATTAACAAAGGTATTGGAAACGATACAACGAGCAAATATCGGAATAAAGTAGAAAGAAGATCATCGGAATGTTGCGATGATCTTCTTGTTTTTTTATCCAAAGCATGCCCAGTCAGCATAATATAGCCTGCTAACAAAACATTTAATATGACGATAACAGCTGTACAGAGCCAGGCAAGCAATTTCACCCCTGAACTGTTTGCAAAGTCACCCATTTCACAAGCAGTTCAATGAAGGGAATTATGTGAATATGTTCACAATAGATGACATTTGTCATCCGAAAGTGATTACGTTTATGCCTACTCTAAATTGGGACTTGGTCTTATCATTAGATGTAACAACATTTGGGAGAGGGTTTCATGGATAAAGAGAGAACGAAACAACTGCGTAAAGGTGTATCGGCATTTGCCAAATCTGATCTGAAAAAGAGTACCATTCAAATTTTAAATACGATTCCGCCGTTTTTGCTGTTATGGTTCCTGGCGTACCAGAGTTTATCCGTATCTATCTGGCTTTCAATTGGATTGGCGGTTGTGGCCGCAGGGTTTGTCGTCCGTATATTTATCATCTTTCACGACTGCACCCACGGATCTTTTTTCAAAAATAAGAAGGCGAATGATATACTTGGGACAATTACAGGAATCATGACCCTATTTCCTTATGAAAAGTGGAAGAGGGAGCACGCGATACATCATGCCACCAGTTCGAATCTCGATAAGCGCGGCGTTGGCGACATTTGGGTGATGACCATCGACGAATATAAAAAGGCTTCGAAGTGGCAGCGTCTTGGCTACAGGTTTTACCGAAATCCATTTGTCATGTTCGGATTGGGACCGCTGTATCTTGTCCTGGTCTCTAATCGGATCAATCGGAAGGACGCAAGGAGAAAAGAGCGTTTGAATACGCATTTGACGAATTTGATGATTGTTGGCATTTACACGTTGATGATGGTTGCGGTCGGCTGGCAGGCTTTCCTTATCATTCAAGGAACCATCATGTTTATTGCGGCGGCACTTGGAATTTGGCTCTTCTATATCCAGCACACCTTCGAAGACTCTTATTTTGAGGATGAATCGGAGTGGAATTATGTAAAAGCGGCCGTTGAAGGCAGCTCCTATTATAAGCTGCCCCTCGTCCTGCAGTGGGTAACCGGAAACATCGGCTTCCATCACGTACATCATTTGGCGCCGCGTGTCCCGAACTATCATTTGGAGGAAGCACATGAATCTAACCCCCCGCTTCATCACGCTACGACCATCACAATCGGAACAAGCCTCGAATCTTTGAGATACAAATTGTATGATCCGGAAAATAAAACGTTTGTCACTTTTAAAGAGGCACAGCGAAGGATTCAGACAGAAAGAAAACGGCCGAAATTGAAGCCGAAACATGTAAGTTTTGAAACAAAATAGATGGTCCGGGCCATTCCATGTAGAGGGAATGGCTTTTCTTTCATTTATATCAGAGTGAGAAAGCATAAGATTTTTTTAGCTTTAACATTTTGAACAAATCCTTTTGTTGTCTAGCTCCAGCGCCTATCGACTAGCAGACTTCGCACCTCCTCCTACGATAAG
>NZ_VEKZ01000076.1:0-13273 GCF_007681465.1 Siminovitchia fortis | reverse complement strand
TTACAAAGTTTTACCAAATAGCCCCAGAATTAATGTTCAGTAAATTTACTTTCGTAATTTGGGTTCATATTTTTGATCTTCCAAAACAAGGATTCCTTTTTTCTCCGGGGCATTCGGCAGGCCAAGCTCTTTCGCCGAGCAAATCATTCCGCTTGATGGTACGCCTCTTAATTCCGCATCCTTGATCAGCATGCCGCTCGGCATGACGGCTCCCACTTTTGCCACAACCACTTTTTGCCCGGCCTCCACATTCGGTGCGCCGCAGACGATTTGCAGTTCTTCAGTTCCTACATCCACCTTGCAAATGCTTAGCTTGTCAGCGTTCGGATGCTTTTCCTTTTCTTTTACATAGCCTACCACAAACTTCGGTGACAGATCGGCTTCAATTCGTTCGTCGAAACCGTTTTTAACAAGGGCATCATTTATTTTTTCAACCAATTCTTCACTCAGTTCTACCTGTCCCTTCGCTGCTATATCAACATAGCTTGAAGCATTGAAAAGGTTGAAGCCCCCAGTTACATTTGTTTTTTTATCAAAAATTCGAACCGCATCGCCTTTTCTTTCAAACGTGCGATTTGTTTCATCAAATTCATCCAGTGAAATAATTAACACGTCACCTATTCCATCACGATTATAAAAAATATTCATTGAAGATCACTCCTTACCGTCATCCACTCGTTGATTTTTTCCTAAAATAAAAATTGGTTCAAGCTTGCCGTCTTCATAAATAAAAGAAAGGGCCGTAATCGGCACAAGGCCTTTTGTAAAAAAGCTCATCGTCATCTGTGCCAATATATCATAGCCGGTTTTGTTGCGGATATCCGCGATAATCAATACGTCCTGGTGAGGAACGGCTACAACCATATCTCCCTTGATCTGTCCGGCTTTTTCCTCAAGAAACTTTTCATTTAAAATCCGGCTTGCATCATATCCGTCATTTGTATTTAAAAAATAAAAATCGTTGTCCGCAACGGTATCTTTTTTCATTGCAGTGGAAAGAGAGCGTACATTAAAACGCGCGATTTCTCGAATCTCTTTCGGATCGAGACCTTCCTTTTCAATGAGGTGCTCGTCGATCAAACGATACGTATTTCCGAGATCAAGCGCATAAAAGATCCTAGTTTCCGCTGTATGGTCATCCGTCAAAAATTTATTTCCATCTTCAGACTCCACAGGGAATGAAGTGGAGCGGATCACAGGATAAATTTTTTTCTCGCTTCCTGCAACGGTCTGCTCCTTGCCCATAACATCCAATGCCTGTTCCACATAATAAACGACTTCGTCGATGGCTTTTTCCTTTTGTTCGTGCCACTTGGCAACAATACCTGACAATGCAATGTCAATGCCCTTTCCTGTATGTTCGTTTTCTATGCGCAGGCTTTCTTTTTCTCGGTCATATGTAAAGGTCCGGCCTTCCTTTTGAAGACGGTTTTCCAGCTCTTTGCTCATCTTCCGTTCATTCATCTTCATGCTTAACCCTCCTTGGCAATATGGGCTACATCCCATCATACACGAAAACAACAATTGCCAAAAGGAAGAGGCTTGTCATTTTAAAAAAAGGACAGCCTCCCAGAACTTTTATTATTTTATACGCTCTTTCAGTTTCAGGACTATTACTCCATTCTTTCTGCCAGCCCTATAATCCATTGATAAAGTCTTCAATTTCCTCAAGCGTTT
This sequence comes from Siminovitchia fortis, assembly GCF_007681465.1. Lineage (NCBI taxonomy): Bacteria > Bacillati > Bacillota > Bacilli > Caryophanales > Bacillaceae > Siminovitchia > Siminovitchia fortis. The sequence goes on along the minus strand of NZ_VEKZ01000076.1, from coordinate 11,596 downwards.
TGCGGTCTTTGCTGACAAATCTTCCAACTTCTTCGCCGTCGTGGTATGCGACAAAGCTCGGAATGCCGAAAATATCAAGCTCCTGGCATAACTCCAGAAATTCATCCCGGTCCACGTGAATGAAATTATATTCCGGATAATCCGCTTCTAACCGTGGCAAAACGGGTTCAAGCACCTTGCAATCCGGGCACCAGTCCGCAGAAAACATAAAGATCGTCCGTTCTTCATTCTTCATTTGTTCAAACTGTTCTTTTGATTGTAATTTCTCCATATCATTTACCTCCAGTATTGATGAGCATTTGGCCCGGCTTGATCCAGCCGCGCATTCTCATATATTCCGATATGATTAAGCTTATCACAGCAGGCCCGATAAAATGGAGTACAATGACTTGGATCAGCACACTGGCCGAAAAACCCATCGTTGTAAAGGTCATGATTTGCCCCACAAATCCGCTGGTTCCCATACCGGCGCCCGCTGCGTTACTGGACATTCTCCATATAGTTGCACCAAAAGGAGCCAGTATCATTCCTGCAACAGTGGGAGGTATCAGTATGAGCGGGTAACGGATAATATTGGGGACTTGCAACATCGAAGTTCCAAGTCCTATGGCAAGCAAACCACCGACCTTGTTTTCCCTGTAGCTAGCAACAGCAAAACCGATCATCTGCGCGCTGCAGCCGATGGTGGCAACACCTGCAGCAAGTCCATTCAAATCAAGCATCATGGCAATAGCCGCACTTGAAATGGGGGCCGTCAATGCAAGCCCCATCAATGTTGCCACGACAATTCCCATGACGATCGGGCGTTGATCGGTCGCCCACATGATCCAGCTTCCAAATACCGTCATGAATTTCGATATGGGTGCGCCAACAAACTTGGCCACAGCAAAACCTATAAATATGGTCACAAATGGAGTCACAATAATATCGACTTTCGTTTCTTTGCTGACCATTTTCCCTATTTCAGTAGAAACCAAAGCTGCCACATAGCTTCCGGCAGGACCGCCAAAAGCTGCTCCAGCCGCCCCTGTTGCCACGGCTGCAAAGATAACGAGAGGAGGCGCGCCAAGCCCAAAAGCAATCGCTGCACCTATCGCGGGGCCCATCAGCCCCATTGCCATTTCGCCCATCTCTGCAAAGAATGGCCAATTTAGCTGCTGTCCCGCTGTTTTTATGATCAACCCAATAATCAATGATGAAAATAATCCAAGTGCCATATAGCTTAAAGCATCTATAAAATATGCTTTGGCAGTAAAATGAACCCCTTTGCGCTCTAAAAACTTTTTCATTCCATATCCCCCAATATATTTTCCATATCCTTAACTAGTGTAAAGACAACTGTATGTTTTGTCTATCTCTTTTTTATATATTGGGTGATACAAAGTTAAAAAATACAGGCAAAAAGGAATTACCCATTGATATGGATAGGAAAGGAAGCTTATTCAGCGATATTGATGAACAATCCTTCTATATCAGGTACTTCTTTGATATATTCGGTATCGGCCAGCCACTGAACCACCTCTTCCCATAAATCTTCCGATTGGCTTCCGAACATCTCACCTTCCGCTTCCATACGCGGCAGCAGCTCAGCCAAACTTTCCTTTTCCACTTCCTCGTTTAAAGGGAAGTTTTCTTCGTCTTGGTTTTTAAGCAAAATATCAAGAGCCTGATCTGGTTTTTCCCTCATGAATTCATAGCCCTTTGTTGCTGCACGCCAGAAAGAGCGAATTTCATCTTGCTTAGTCTCCCACGTGTCGTCATTGGTGACAAAGAGCAACTCATAATAACTAGGAACTCCATAATCTACTGGATTAAAATGATTCGTTTCAATTCCTTCAGCAGCAAGGACCGGCACCTCGTGGTTGATAAAGGCTCCGCTCACTGCATCTACACGCTTCGTTGCAAGCGCAGCGTTAAGTTCAAAGCCGATATCGGTCATTTTCACCTTGCCCATATCCCCACCATCTGATTCCACAATCGTCAGGACAAGCGGTTCATTCACCGGTATTCCCGGCCAGCCCACCGTTTTGCCTTCAAGATCTTTTGGCCGTTTAATCCCACTGTCTTTCAGGAAAACAATATGGTTCAACGGGTTTCTTACAATGGCTGCGACTGACTTTACAGGAACACCTTCGGCTCTTGCAGCAATAACATCCGGCTGATAGCTAATGCCCAAATCTATGTCACCAGTCGCTGCCAGATTGATCGGGTCAGTCGTATTTGCCGGAAAACGGATATTGACTTTCAAGCCTTCTTCTTCAAAATAACCTTTTTCCACAGCAGTATATAAATAGCTATGTACAGCATTTGGATACCAGTCGAGCATAATATCAAACTCTTGAAGCTCTTGATCCGATTCATTTGCTACGACTTCCTCCTTGTTTTCTCCACAAGCTGCGAGAAACAAAGATAAAAGTATGACTGTGGTCACTATCAGCTTTTTCTTCAATTTACATTTCTCCATTTCATCATTATTTTTTCCAGAATTCGTACAAGTAAAAATAGAGCAATACCTAATAATGACAGAAGGACAATAGGTGCAAAAACACCGGCTCCGTCAAACTGCGTCATCATTCTCCGGCTGAAATATCCAAGACCCGAATCGGCCCCAAGCCACTCTCCAATCGCCGCGCCAATCACACTTAAAGTGACGGCCACTTTTAATCCCGAAAAAAAGTGCGGCAATGCGGACGGCAACTCAACCTTTAGAAAAATTTGCCGTTTAGATGCCCCCATTGTCTGCAGCATTTCCTTTAAGTGAGGATCAGCAGATCTCAGTCCGTCAAACGTATTGACGGTAATCGGAAAAAATGTGATCAATACAGTAACAACCACTTTACTCCAGATGGAATATCCGAACCATAGGACAAATATCGGTGCAAGCGCAATTACCGGTATCGTTTGCGAAGCAATGACAAGCGGAAAGAATGCCTTCCTTACAATCCCACTTTCATGCATCCATATAGAAAGGCCGGCTCCGAATACGAGCGACAAAAAAAGGCCCATTAAAATTACGGCTAATGTCGCCGGCAAGTGGTTAATAAATAATATATCTCTCAATTCCCATAATCTCACCAATATATCTACAGGTGATGGCAAAATAAATGGTTTCCCATACAAACGGGCTCCTGTTTCCCATACAATCAATAAAAAAAACACCAATCCAATCGACAATCCATATCTTCTTAAAAAGTTCATATTGTCACCATTTTCTTCAAATCCATCAGAAGCTTCTCTTTTAACATGGTAAATGCAGGATTTTTCAAATCCGAAACAGTCCGAGGACGGCCAAGTGGGACCGTAATTTCATCCAGTCGTTCAACAGGGGTTTCGCTGAAAATAAGGATACGGTCCGACAGAAACAGCGCTTCTTCTACATCATGTGTAATAAAAAGGATCGTTTTTTCCATTTCTGTCCACTGTTCAAGCAGCCATTCCTGCATAACCATTTTCGTAACCGCATCCAATGCGCTGAACGGTTCATCCAGCAGCAACAATTCCGATCCGCTTAAAAGTGCCCTTAAAAAAGACACCCGCTGGCGCATGCCTCCTGAAAGCTCATGTGGGAAATTTTCTTCAAAGCCTTTTAATCCAAACCTTTCCAGTTGTCCCATTACGTCTTTTTGGGCTTCCTTCCCATATAGCCCTTTTAGTTTCAGCGGCAATGCTGCATTATCCAATACAGTGAGCCACGGAAGCAATCCATCTTTTTGGGCCATGTAACCGATATGCCCAAGCCGGTTCTTCATTGCCTCCCCATTCATGAAAATATTGCCTTCATCCTGCGTTTCCAGGCCCGAAATGAGGCGGAACAATGTACTCTTTCCAGATCCGCTCGGACCGATCACACTGACAAATTCACCGGCCTTGATCGTAAAGCTCAATTCTTTTAATATCTGTGCATTTTTTCCGTCACTTCTTTTGTATGAAAAAGTGACGTCTTCAAACACAAGGCTGTCTGCCATCTTTCATCTCCTTTCCAGACGAGATACCAGGTTTGCCCTTAGTCTTCATTAAAAAAGAGCCACTTCTTCATAGAAGTGGCTCTACATCATAGACATACGTATGCAATTTCATTTAATTGCAAACAACCACTTCCCTGCGCTGGCATTATCCAGATCAGGTTCGAGGGTTGAGGATCCATCCTCTCTCAGCTTTTGGCACCCCTAGTGTTTCTCGAATGGTATTTAATTTTGCTTACTTCTTACTTCTTACTTATAACCTATTAAACAATTAAAATCAAATTTATTATATTTATTCAATTGATTGGATAATTCTTTTATTTATAGATAATTTACGGGATTATTCTGACTTTTAATGGTAAGATGGATGGTGATAAACCATTTTAGGAGGGGTTTTAATGAGGTTAACTATCTATCTCGCCGGAGAGATTCACAGCAGCTGGCGAGAGGAAATTAAGGAGAAAGCCCAAACACTTCAGCTTCCGGTCGATTTTGTAGGCCCGATGGAGAATCACGCCCGCTCGGATGCCATCGGGGAAGAGATTTTAGGAGAACAGCCTGATGCTGTTTTCAGAGATGAAGCCGCTTCCAGTTTTAACAATCTTAGGACCCAAGTTTTAATGCAAAAAGCTGACTTGGTCATCGCATTGTTTGGCGAAAAATACAGACAATGGAATACAGCAATGGATGCCAGCACAGCCCTTACTCTTGGAAAACCGCTTATTTTGATTCGCCCCAAGGAACTTCACCACCCGTTGAAAGAACTCTCAAACAAAGCGAATGCCACAGTAGAAACGGTCAACCAGGCAATGAAGGCATTGGCGTACATTTTCGAATAATAAAATACATAAGGGGCAGCTCCTTAATTGGAACTGCCCTTAAGCTTTTCGTACTGTCCGATCAAAAGTTTCGTAATATGGCTGAACATGGCCGCTCGGTCAACTAGACCATGTGTAAAAACTCCAATCGCGCCTTCCTTGTGACGGATCCCCTGCATTTTACTGTAAGCATCCATGACAGGCCCAAGCTCTTCTCCGGCCCTCAGACGCTCTGCTATGTCACCCGGCAGTTTTATTCTCGCTCCGCCGGCAAATAAAGTTTCCTTTCCACTTTCAGCCAAAGCCCCCCAGTTGCATAGGAAAAGCCCGAAAGGTGTTTCTGTCACCCCCCCTTCAAGACCAATTGCAATATCTGCCTCTTCCATTTGGTGTAAGCAGAACTCCGCTCTATTGGCAGCACCTTTCATTGTTTCTTCATCGGAAAATGGTTGCGGGCTAACTCCCGATGGTGACTCCAGCGAAAGGACGGAAACTTCCATATTTAATTCCCTGAATGTATTTTCAACAGCCTTTATTTTCGCTTTATTTTTTGATCCGATAGCGATGATCATATCTAAAACTCCTTGTCTGTCTATTGGTTTCGAATCGAATCAACCGTTGCCTTGTCAGTCGCTTTTACTAGATTTACAAGCAACTCTTTTGCGGCGGCATAATCATCAACATGCACAATGGACGCATGTGTATGGATATACCGGGAGCAAATTCCGATCACTGCACTCGGTACTCCTTCATTGGAAATATGTACTCGGCCGGCATCGGTTCCTCCCATTGAAACAAAATATTGATAGGGGATGTCATGGGATTCTGCAGTATCGAGCACAAATTCTCTCATCCCTTTTAGCGTAACCATGGAACGGTCTAAAATTCTTAAAAGGACGCCTTTTCCAAGATGGCCGAACTCCTTTTGATCCCCTGACATGTCATTTGCAGGACTGGCATCCAGCGCATAAAAGATATCAGGTTGAATCATATTGGCAGCGGAAGCAGCACCTCTTAATCCCACTTCCTCCTGCACAGTCGCTCCTGAATAAAGTATATTTGGAAGCTTTTCATGCTGCAGTTCCTTCATCAATTCAATTGCGAGGCCGCAGCCGTAACGATTATCCCATGCTTTGGCCATAATCTTTTTTGGATTGGCAAGCGGGGTGAATGGACAGATCGGGATAATCTGCTGCCCGGGCTTGATTCCAATTTTCTTGGCATCTTCCCTGTCATCAGCCCCTATATCAATCATCATGTTTTTTATTTCCATCGGTTTCTTCCGTTGCTCAGGACTAAGAAGATGGGGAGGAATTGAAGCAATTACCCCTATGATCGGACCATTCTCTGTGATGACCTGCACCCGCTGGGAGAGAAGTACCTGATTCCACCATCCGCCCAAAGTTTGAAACCGAAGCATACCGTTTTCCGTAATCTGTGTTACCATAAAACCTACTTCATCCATATGACCAGCCACCATTACTTTCGGACCTTGTCCGTGCTTAACGCCAAAAATGCTTCCTAAACGATCCTGTACAATTTCATCGGAATATTTTTCCAGTTCACCTTTCATAAATCTGCGTACTTGGTGTTCAAAACCTGGTGCTCCAGGAAGTTCTGTCAGAGTTTGAAACAAATCCATCGTATTTTTATCCAATGAAACTACCCCTTTTCCTATATTGCTTTCATTTTATTTGGCTTTCATATATTTTACCAATATTTTATCTTTCATAATTTATTATCATTTATTATTCGAACTGCCTCTTAAATTACGGTATACTAAAAGGGATGATTTGACTTAGGAGGTGCTCGTTGTGAATTGGAAAAACTTTTTACTAGGCGCAGGTGCCGGTGTCATTGCTGGCTATTATGCGAGCGAAGCTTTAAAGAAAAATTCTTTGGCATCTGGTGAAAAAGTACTTCAAACCGTTAAAGAAGCATTCAAGGATTCCGGCAGCATTGAAGGCTCGTGGATTAAATTCAGGCCTGAAGAATATGAGAAATACGCTATTAAAACACAAGTGTACAGAGGCGGCATTACGACAAAGGAAGACGGGGAAACAAAACAATATGAATTCCTTGCCGATGCCAACACCGGTACGATCATTGATGTGTATCCAGTGACCTACGCGTAAGAAACATCCAGTACATAGAACAAAGGCGCAGGCGCCTGTTTATCGACGTACAGACTGGAGCGCTTCTGACGAGATAAAGGAAACACGCGCAGCGGAGCGGAGCGATGTTGACTTATCGTAGGAAGAAGCGTGAAGTCTGCTAGTCGATGGGCGCTGGCCGCCTTAAAGCGCCACGTCCTGTGGCGCCGGCGGCACTAGGACCTCCTGTCCGTCGGAGCCGGACGCAGCACTAAGTGAAAAATAAGTTACTCACAACCTGAGCATTTTATAGTACGCTAAACAACGAAAAAACAGGTGATATTTTAAGTTCACCTGTTTTTTTGTTCTCTTTTAACTGCCTCAATGATATTTCCTTCTCCGTCCCATTTTAAAGCCCTATAAATGGCATCATGATAAAAAATGAACCAGCTCCCCGCTTCAATTTCCGCAGGGATCCACTTTTGTTTCGCGCGGATCGAGTCCATCGGGTAGTCATCATACGCCAATACCCATAAAACGTTCGGGTGAGCGTGCGTCGGCATAATATCCGCCATGTGGACAGCCTTTTCGCCGTCGCTTTCAATCGTAATGATGCTGTGGCCCGCACTGTGTCCGCCGGTATGGAACATTTTGATCCCGTCTTCCACAATCAGTTCTTTTGCAAACGTTTTCACCTGATCGGCTATTGGTTCCCAATTTTCCTTCCAATATGTATTTCTTGACCGGATATTCGGCTCCCGCATTTCATCCCACTCAATTTTCGAGGTGTAAATGACCGCGTTTGGAAAAACTGATGCATACCCATCTCCGTCTCGCTTGGTCAGCCCGCTGGCATGGTCGAAATGCATGTGGGTCATGCAGATGATATCAATATCCGCAGGCGAAAGCCCTAATTCGGCAAGTGATTGTTCGATTTTGGATTCTTCCGTTACACCAAAATTACGGATTTGTTTCTCTGACAATTTCCCGCTGCCAAGCCCTGATTCTATTAAAATATTTTTGCCATTTTTCCGTAGAAAAATAGGGTCGGACCGCAATTCAACAAGGTTCTTCTCATCAACAGGGTATTTCCTGGACCAAAGTGCCTTGGGCACAACACCAAACATGGCGCCGCCGTCAAGATGGGTCACTCCCCCATTCAACCATGTCAACGTCAAACTTCCAAGCTGCATCGTCTCCAATATTTTCATCTCCCCTGTTTTTCGAATCATTGTATCATATATTTTTGATTATGAAGGATAGAATAATAACTTTTACATACAATAAAATTCTACTTGGCGAAAGGGTGATATCAGGTTGGACTTTTCATATTTGTGCTGTCTGGTAAGAAATGGGGGGTTATGAGCATCCTCTAAAGGATCGTTTGCAAATAGTCCATCCAGAAATCCATCTCCTGGTACCGTTGTCGGGTCTTATGCCAGCCGATCGCAAGCATCGTTTGTGCGATGACATACCATTTCATCCGCAGCTGAAGATGTTCCGTATATTCCAGGCCGTACAGGCCAAGCCAATGGTTCCATTCATCCCTTGGAATATACCAGTATAAAAGAGGCCCGATATCCATGGCGGGATCGGCGATCGTGGCTCCGTCCCAGTCAATCAGAAAAATTTCATCGTTGTCCGAAAGAAGCCAGTTATTATGATTGACATCGCCGTGGCAGACAGTGAACGTCTCACAACTGACATTTGCCAGCTCAGTTTGGAGAATCTGAAGCGATTGAACGACTGGCTGATGAGACATCAGCTCCTCATCCAGCACCGCCATCACCTCTTTCAGCATCATCTCCGGTTTGCACGGTGTTTTTCCGAGACGCCCAAGCATAGATAAAAGCGGGGTGGACTCATGTATTTTTTTTAAAAGCTTCGCCACGCCATCACGGGTCATTTCTTCCGGCTTGAATTCCCGGCCGTTCAAACATTCCTGTGCGGTGATCACGTCACCGTTTTCCATCCTTTTTGTCCAAATCAATTTTGGAACAATGCCCTCCGCTGACAAAACAGCCAAAAAAGGAGAGGAATTCCGTTTTAAAAAAAGCTTTTCGTTATTTTTAGACGCAAAAAAAGCCTTTCCTGTCGCTCCGCCGGCAGGAATGATTTCCCAGTCATGCTCTAATAAGTGTTTCACCGTCATTCACCTTCAATTAAAATACCGGAGGCGACACTCCGTTCATCTTACCAGAAAGAAAAAAGACGGCTATTGGATATATGAAAATACAACAATAGCCATCCTTCCTTAAAGTTTAACGCGAACCGACTTTTTTCGTCAAGACCCAATCAATCGGTTCCATTATTTTCACAAGGTTTTCTCCCGATGCTGCCTGCATTTGGCCAGGCTGCGTCAATTCGATGTGGAGGCACCTCCGCCTGTACGCCTTGCTTTTATTTTCGCACACCGGCCAAGCAATGCCTTGGCCGCGCGGAACTGCATCATTTTCATTGGTGAAGTGAAGGATTTCAGTTCATTTAACCAAGATTCATAGTTTTGCCCATCGATGAACAGAACATCATCAGGCGGACTTTGATGGGTGATATATCCCTTTTCGGCAACAACCACTTTTTCGATCGGCAATTCCGTTTCCGATGTCTGAAAAATTTGCCGGGCCACATGATCCATCCGCCTAACAGATATGACCGGATTCAAAACTTTCTTTTCCCCGTCTTTCATTTTTTTCTGCCAAAAATGGCCGTTCGAACCAATATAAAGTACGTCTTGTCCGCCATCCAAAAAAGCCATGCATATTAATTTGGATGGAGTGAGCATCAGCACTTCCAGCTGCACCTTCGCTTTTTTCAACTGAAATACGGGATTGTACATCAATAAAAATGTATCGGGGAAACGCTGAACAAGGCTGCGCAGCCGGGAATCGGAATACAATAAAGAGTGAGGATTTGATTTTTCCTTGATTGTTGAACTTGCCCATTTGATTTGAGATATAAACAGCTGATCAAGGAAAATCTGCTTCAATTCCTCCACTTTTTTTTCCTGAAGAGGCACGCTGCCCTGCTTATTGGTTTCCTCTTCAAGCATTGACTTCCATCTTCTTGCTTTCAAGCGGACAAATAAGGAAGTATACCTGGATAAATCGGATTCATAACGGGATACATAATCGTTTAATTTTATAAGCTGAGCCATTTTAACTGCATGCTTCCCCTCTTCTATAAGCTATATAAACTTAAAAGACTCGACTTTTTCGTATTTCGGCGTTCTGTCAAGATGTGTTCGGTACAGCACCGCCTCTTCCATTGAAAAAGCTGGGCCCGGAAGCAGGGAGGCGATGCTTTTTTCTGCTGCCGGCATATGGAAGTTCCCCTGCCCCACCCACTTTCTTGCAAGCGTGATATGAGGTTTGAATTGCCTTGTCTCAAGTTCAAAGCCCGCATGAATGCATGAGGCATAGACTTTATCCCTCACTTCTGCTAATGAAGGGCTATCCGTCGTATTGACCCACAATATTCTTGGCAGATCCGGGCGCCCAAACGTCCCGATCTGATTGAACATCACTTGAAATGACTGCCAATCTTTCAATGCTTCCCTTACATGAAAAACACTTTCAGTAAGCCTCCGTTGATCGGCATTTCCCAGAAAAGCCAGTGTGATATGGTAATCCTTCGGATGAACCCAGTTTTTAAAAGCGAAGTCAGCTTTGAGCCGTTCACTGATTTCGGATAGATGTGCTTTTACCTCATCAGGCAATGCCAATGCAAAGAAATAGTGGGTTGAACGCATGGATGTATACTCCTTTTTTAAAAATTCGCCATTATTTCCTGGTTGATTTTCGCTTCAAAAAGTTCCTGCAATTTGCGCGTGATTTTTCCGGGTGTGCCGTCACCCACTGTTTTTCCGTCTACCTTGATCACCGGCATGACCTCCGATGTCGTACTTGTGATAAACACTTCATCCGCATTCTGAAGGTCTTTCAATTCAAATTCTTTTTCAACAAACGGAATCCCATTTTCCTTGCATAATTTTACAAGCACCTGCCTCGTAATTCCGTTAAGGATTAAATGATCGGCGGGATGGGTGATCACTTCGCCATTTTTTACAATGTAGGCGTTCGAAGATGACCCTTCGGTGACAATGCCGCTGCGGTGCAGGATTGCCTCAAAACAGCCTGCATCGGCCGCCTCCTGTTTCGCAAGGACATTCGGAAGCAGGTTCAGGCTTTTAATATCACAGCGGAGCCAGCGGATATCCTCGGCCGTAATGGCTTCCACCCCGTTTTCAAGCTGGCTGGCAGGCTTTGGCACCTCATTTGTATATGCTGTAAAAACAGCCTTGGTGTTGCTTGCAGGCTTAGGAAACATATGGGTTCTCGGTGCTGCCCCCCTTGTCACCTGCATATATACGGATCCGAAGTCCACTTCATTTTCTTTTACAAGATCCTCAACAAGCTTCTGTATTTGTTCAGGGGCCATGGAGATATCCAATTTGATTTTTTTTGCACTTGCGAACAAACGGGCAATATGCTCTTTCATTGTGAAAAGCTTTCCGCCGTAAACACGGATGACTTCATATACCCCATCGCCAAACTGGTAGCCGCGGTCTTCCAAATCGATATGTACATCCGGCCGTCCAAGAATTTGATCGCCAAGAATGATTTTTCCCATTGTTTCTTCCTCCCCATGTTCCTTAAAGTAAAAAGTATAACCTGATATGAAAACTTTTTTCAAAAGAAGCCTTTCTTTGTCCAGCTCCAGCGCC
>NZ_VEKZ01000075.1:0-14360 GCF_007681465.1 Siminovitchia fortis | reverse complement strand
GCGCTCGTCTTATGCTTGTCGCCGATAAGCAGGCACTCTCCGCCTTTCCTTATCCTTTATCTCATTACGTAGTGCTCCAGTTTGTACGTCGCTAAACGGGCGCTTGCGCTTTTCTTTATGGATTCATGGAGTTATTCACTTGGTCCGCCAATTGCTCCGCCTTTTGGGTTACTTCATCATCTGCTTGCGAAGCTGCTGATTGGGCCTGGTCAACAGCTTTTTTTGTATTGTCTGCGGTCAAGTCAACTGTTTTATGCACGGTATCCTGTAAATCGTCCGCACCTTTTTTTGCATTTTCCGCTACTTCGTCGACCGCTGTTTTAGCCGTATTGCGGAATTGGTCCGCTTTATCTTTCACTGTTTCAGCGAGGTTTGCACCCTTATCCATTGCCGTCTGGCGAATTTGGTTCGTTTTTTCCATTGCGGTGGATGTCAGATCTGAACTTTTTTCCATGACCGTCTCTTTCCATTCACCGGATTTTTCTTTCAGATTATCCACCTGTTCGCTTAAATCACCGCGCAGTTCCTTGCCGGATTTCGGAGCGACCAATAAAGCAGTAGCTGCTCCTACAATGCTTCCCACTAATATTCCTGTCAGAAAATTCCCAGTACCTTTTTCTTGATTGTTCATTCTTTTTCATCCTCCTTAAAAGATTATTTACCTTAACCTCTTCCGCCTTCCAACTGTTGAGTATGGATTACAACCTCCGATTGGCTATCCTTCTTTTTGTCTCTTGTTTTTTTCTTGTCTGTCCATTTGTCTTTCAGTTCTTTCAAAGCTGTGCCCCATTGAACAATCTGGATGATTTTATCTTCGTTTCTTACTACAGCGGAAGATACGGATCTCGTTACCTTTTGCAATGAAGAATTCAGATCCGAAACCGTATTTCCTACGCCTTGAACAGCATGTCCGACACCTTGTATGCCATCAACCACCGTTTCGAGCTTCTCCGTTTTTTGCTGAATATCTTCAGCCAGGGCGTTCGTTTTATGTAGAAGCATCGTTGTTTCACCCGTAACCCCTTTTAATTGGTTTTCAAGGCCATCCAATGTTTCAGACACACTTTCCAATGTCACTTTTACTGCTGTTAATGTTTTTGTCAAGCTGATTACGAGAATCAGAAATGCAATCGCTATTAAAGCAACACTTAAGTAAAGAATAATGATCATCACTTCCACACCTCCTGTATACATCAACTCTACCCCTGTTTATTATAAAATAAACAGACAGTTATACATCTTCTTTGCTAAACACAATTTTCCCTTTATTTTTCTTAAAAAAACACAAAATCTTCATTTTTTCTATTTAAAATTGGGATAATTTATCGCCATTAATATCAAAGGGAAATAATTTGGTTTTGGCCGCCGGAAGGAATCATTCAATTGACCGAAATTGCGGTTTATCTCCCTTACCAAGAATCTCAGATAAAATTTTCCATGACAAGTTATACCTTTTTATCTTTTAAAAAAGAAGATGCGGGAAACGCATCTTCTTTCGACAGGCTCCGGGCTGCCTATTGAGCTTTTTTCAGCTGCTGTTGCAGCAGGTTTTCGTAAGCGACCTGGAATTTCTGTATATCTCCCGCTCCCATGAAAATAAGTACCGAATCATCAAGCATCAAAAGAGGGGATGTGTCCTCTTCTTGAAGGATTTCGGCCCCTTCTATTCTTGCTTTCAAATCGTCTATTGTCAGTTCACCGTGATTTTCGCGGGCCGAACCGAAGATGTCACATAAGTATACCTGATTTGCTTCGCCTAAACTTTCACCAAACTCCTGCAAAAATGTCCGGGTTCTTGTAAAAGTATGCGGCTGGAACACAGCAACAATCGGACGATCCGGATATTTCTGCTTTGCTGCACTAATCGTCGCTTTGATCTCGGCAGGATGATGGGCGTAATCATCAATGAGGATTTGGCTGCCAAGACGCTTCTCGGTAAACCGCCGCTTCACTCCATTGAATGTCAATAATTGCTGCTGCAAAATTTTTGTGTCCAGCTCTTCATAGTGACAAAGTGCAATGACAGCGAGCGCATTTAAAATATTATGATCCCCGTATGCGGGAATTTCAAAAGATGCATAAAAATGATTGCGGACAAAAACATCAAATTTTGTCCCGGCTGTTGATTTCTCGATATTGCGTGCCTGGAAATCGTTTCCTTCGCCAAAGCCATAGAACAGGACGGGGACGCCTGCCTGGATCTTTTGCAGCTGCTCATCATCACCGAAAGCAATGATCGCCTTATTGACCTGCAGGGCCATCTCTTGAAAAGCCTGGAATACATCGTCCACATTGGCAAAGTAATCAGGATGGTCAAAGTCAATATTTGTCATAATAGCGTAATCCGGGTGGTATGATAAAAAGTGCCTGCGGTATTCGCATGCTTCAAATACAAAATAAGCCGCATCCTTTTCCCCTTTTCCCGTACCATCGCCAATCAGGAATGAGGTGGGCTTTGCCCCTTTCATCACATGGGCAAGGAGACCGGTCGTTGAAGTTTTTCCATGTGACCCAGTAACCCCGATGCTTGTAAATTTTTTCATGTACTCGCCCAAAAATGTGTGATAGCGGATGACCTCAATTCCCTGTTTCAATGCCTCATCGATTTCTTCGTGTGCATCTGAAAAAGCATTTCCTGCAATTACGGTCATTCCGGGTTTTATATTTTCACGATTAAAAGGTAAAATTTTAATTTTCAAATCATCAAGCGCTTCTTGGGTGAAGAAATATTTTTCCACGTCGGACCCCTGCACTTTATATCCAGAATTGTGAAGAATTTGTGCGAGAGCGCTCATTCCGGTGCCCTTGATACCGACGAAATGGTATACAGTCATAGCAGAACCTCCAGCGATCGTCTATCTGTATGTATTATATGAAAAACATTGAGATTTGCTCAAATGCTATTCAAAGCCTTGGTTTCCTTATTATAAACTGCCGGCTGTACTCGTATGTAAGCATTACAGATAGTTTTTTTATTATGCCATTATATCATTGATCCGAAACAGTTACTATTCATTCTCAATCTCACGGGAAATCAATCAACTTTTTCAAGACGCGGATTGGGGCGGTAGCGTCTTCCCGCCTTGGCGGAATGCTCCCCGTTTAACAATACACAGTCCCCAGTAAAGCCGATGTTGATTTTCAGCAAGCTGCTGCCGATCCCATACATATCAACCGGGACTCCCATATTTTCAAACTCGGTAATTCTCTCCACATTGAAACCGCCTGAAACAACAATTTTGACATGTTGAAAACCTTCGCGATCCAAAGCTTCCCTTAAGGCAAAGATGAGCGTTGCATTTACTCCGCGGGGATCAAAGGTACCAAGCAAATGTTGATTTCTAAGAAAGTATTTATCGATCATGGTTCTCGATGTGTCTACCCGGACCCCTTTCAATGCCGGGCCGAATTCGCGGGCCAGCTTCAAAGAATCGGTGATGACATCATTGTTATAATCAACGAGAGATAATAGTTCGTCGTCGGGAAAAGTTTCATGGTATGCTTTTGTAGCTTCGACAATATCACCATTGAAAAGCTGAATCATCGCATGAGGCATCGTGCCCATGCCCTTTTTTCCCCACCATTCATTCATTGCAGGCGTTGCCTGTGCCGTCGAACCTCCGATATATGCCGCATATCCGTCCCCGGCCTGTTGTGTGAAGTGATCATCACGGTCTCCCATAAAAATCACCGGCTTCTGCCTGCCGGATATGGCTGCCGCTTTTGAAACGTTATAGACATTTGTTGCCACAGATGTACGCCTGGAAAGGATGCCGTCAATGATTCCCTCAAGGTACCCGAAGTCCTGGTAGGGACCCGTTACAGTAAGGACCGTTTCAAAAGGGGTTATCTTATCCCCGTCTTTCAGAGAATGGATTTCCAGGTTTTCAGGATCCTTCGCGAAATTTTTCAAGAGGGCGATAGCCTCGTCCGTACCGCATAGAACGGCGTCTTTTCTTTGAAAAAATTGCATGGTCACGATGTTGTCTTTTTTATAGCGCTCTGCGATTTCTCTTGTTTTTAAAAAATATACCGCAGAAAACCAGCCATCTTTCACACGCTCATCAAATTTAAATGTTTTATTGGTCAATCTTTTTATTTTGCCCTGAAGCTTCAGTTCGATTTCCTTCATGTCAGATACTCCTTGTGCTGCTTTAATCACCATTAAAAAAGGGGAAGCCTTTGTTCCCCATCATCAAATAGAATAACATTTTATCCTCTAATGTACTAGTGAATCTTTCAACGAATCGAGATCCGCCTCTTTTATGAGTACGTCCCGAGGCTTGCTTCCCTTTGCCCCGGAAATGACTCCTTGTTCCTCCATCATCTCCATCAATCTTGCAGCACGGTTATATCCAATTCTAAACTGTCTCTGTAATAATGAAGTAGAGGCATTTCCTTGTTTTACCACAAATTGGCATGCATCCAATAAAAGTTCATCTTCATTTTCCTGGATTTCAGCTTTCTTCAACAGTTCCTCCTGTTGAAAGATATAATTCGGCTTGCCTTGCTTGCGAACATGTTCAATGACCCGGTCAATCTCCTCATCTGACACGAATGTTCCCTGAAGCCGTACAGGCTTGACTGATCCGTTATTTAAAAACAGCATATCCCCGCGTCCGAGCAGCTTTTCAGCACCACTCACGTCAATGACTGTCCTTGAGTCCACTTGTGAGGAAACCGCAAAGGCGATTCTTGTCGGCACGTTCGCTTTGATCAGACCGGTGATGACGTCAACTGAAGGCCTTTGCGTAGCAATGAGCAAATGGATCCCGCATGCCCGTGCCTTTTGCGCAATCCGGCAAATGGACTCTTCTACTTCGGCAGGTGCCACCATCATCAAGTCAGCGAGTTCATCGATGATAATCACAATATATGGGAGATGTTCGCTTTTTTGACCTTTTGTTTCTGCCAGTTCGTTGAACCGGCCAATGTCGCGGACCCCGGCATGGACAAACAGTTCATAGCGCCTCTCCATTTCATCCACCGCCCATTTTAAAGCTGCCGTTGCCGCTTTTACATCGGTGATGACCGGGCTGACCAGGTGCGGAATATGATTGTATGGCGCAAGCTCTACCATTTTGGGATCAATGAGCATTAATTTCAGTTCATCAGGCCTTGCTTTATACAGCAGGCTGACAAGAATAGAGTTGATGCAGACACTTTTCCCTGATCCCGTAGCTCCCGCAATCAAACCATGGGGCATTTTCCGCAAATCCGTTACAACCGGATCTCCTGAAATGTCAAGTCCCAGCGCGGCGGTCAAAGGGGATTCTCCTTGTAAAAAGGCTGTTTTACCGATAATTTCACTTATTTGGACCGGCCGGCTCTCTTTGTTTGGCAGCTCAATTCCAATTGACCGCGTCCCGGGGATCGGGGCTTCCATCCGGATATCGCGTGCTGCCATGCTCAGCTTGATATCATTGCTCAAATTTGTGATCTTATTGACCTTGACCCCTTTATCCGGCTGTACTTCAAACCTCGTGACAGAAGGCCCCTGACTGGCTTTGACAACATGTGCCTTCACATTGAAGTTTTCCATCGTTTCATCAAGAAGGATCGTTTGTTCATTTAACCACTCTGTATTTTCTTCTTTAAAAACAGGCGGCTTAAGAAGCGACAGGGCCGGAAATTCATAATGCATCGTTTCCGGGATTTTCGTTTCTTTTACCGGCTTCGAAACGGCTTCACTCTTGCTTTTCTCCCTTTCTCTTTGCCTTTGCCATCTAGCCCTGTCCTGCGAAAGCATCAGCACATTAAATGGCAATTGCGATCTCGGCTTGCTGTTTGTACTTTCCTTGGCTGGTTCTTCAGCATTTAGTGGTTCTTCCAATTTCGGCTCCGTTGCTTCGGTTTCTTGACCCAAGGTCATTTCAACTGCAGCCGCTGTCTCTTCAAAAGCGTCCTCATCGGTCTTTCTGCTCTCTCCATCCATTGGCGCTTCATCGAAGGCCGGTCCTGGTTCAACATCAGGCTGGCTGGAAACCGGTATTTTTTCCTCCGGCATTTCTACTTCTTCGGTCAGTTCGTCTATTTCATCGATTTCTTCAGGAAAGGCTTGCTCTGGTTCAAATTTAAGCTGGCTTGAAGCAAGTGTCTCTTCACCCGGGTCGTCAATTTTTTCGCCTGGGGCCGGCTCTGCTTCAAATTCAGACTGCTTTGGAAAAGACATCTCTTCCCCCGATCCTTTTTCGATGGAGGTCAGCTTTTCCGTTTCATCGACTTCTTCAGCAAAAAACTGCTCTTCCTTTTCCCCGATTTCTTCGGATATTGCCATTTCGGCCTGTCCTTGATCCATCCATTTTTCCCCATTGGAAGCTTCATCATTTTCTTTAGAATCTGTATTTATTGACTCTGGTATTTCAAGTGATTCTCCTATCCCCTGGTTATGTGTCCATGTTTTTATTTCGATTGCACCAGTTTGCGATTCAGGTTCATTTTTTTCGTCCAAGTCCAATTCGGATCCGTTTGTCTTTGGCTCCACAGGCTGTTCTGCAAAAACTTCTTCCTCAGTCACCATCTCTAAATCCGGCTTGTGGTCTTCCTTCTCAAACCTTGTTTTCTGCTTAAAGTCAGTCAATTCAAATTCAGGTATTTTCGGTTTCGGGTTTTCTTTTCTTTCTATCGGCCGGTTAAATCCGTAAATGGGTGAAGGAATGTGCGTCGGCTCAAAGGGCTGGCTGTTTTTCGGCTCAATTTTTCTTCTCTTTTGTTCCGTTTTCTCCCCGCTGCTTTGGCTATTCTGTCTCTTTTCAGGGATTCTTTTTTCGTCTTTCTGCTCCCTTTGGACAGGCCTCTTCTGACTGCCTTCGACCGGTTTTCCTGGCTGGTCCTTGATTAACGGAAAACGGAATTCTCCTTTTGGATATTGGTAAATCATCCGGGTTATCATCTCATGCAGTTCATTTTTATGATGATCTTCTATATGTAATTCAGTTGGTTCATCCATTGTTTTATCTGATAAAAAATTTGAAAGAAATTTTTTCCACCAGTGCATATTCAATCACTCTTTCTTTCATTAAAGGTAATAACTGTCATCCATTCATTATAACAAAAAAACGAATAATAATTGATGGGTTTGGAACATTAAAAACGATTTTAAAAAAGGAGGTTACCTAAATGAAATTTATAAAACCGTTCATTTATGCAGGTTTGATATCTGTGGTATTGGCAGGCTGCGGCACCGCAAACAATAACGACCGATTTACAAGCGATGACAACCGTCCTCTTGGAGTCCGTTATAACCCTGACGACAACCGAAACAATGACAATACGGTGAACGATGATAACCAAAACATTGACCTTGCAGATGACGTTGCCGAAAAAGTGACAGACTTGAAAGAGGTTGATGATGCAATTGTCCTGGTAACGAACCGCAACGCCTACGTTGCAGTAAAGCTCAGTGACCAGGGAGACAGAAAGATGACTAAAGATGTACAGAAGAAAATTGCCCGGAAGGTCAGAGACACTAACCATAACTTTGATAATGTGTATATATCTGAAAACCCGGACTTCTACGACCATATGAGAAGATATGTAAACGACATCCGCAACGGCCGTCCGATCAGCGGTTTCTTTGATGAATTTACCGATATTGTACAGCGTGTATTTCCTAACGCAAGGTAGTACCCTAAAAAGCCGAAATTTCCATGTGAAATTTCGGCTTTTTTCATTTGTTGATAATTATGCGTCAGACACCATGTCCCACTCGTGTATTTCATAAGTTCTTGCATCGTTTACAACATAAGGATCTTGCTTTACCCACGATTCAACTTGTTCAAGGTTTTCTCCCTGATATATGACAAGGCCGCCTGCTCCATCTGTGAAACGGCCAAACATGGCCACTTTCTTTTCTTTTTTCATTCTTGCTAAAAATTCCAAGTGAGCCGGGCGGTGCTGCTGGGTTTTTTCTTCATCTTTCATTGGTAAAAAAACGGCGAAGTATTTCATTCTTTTCCCTCCACTTTTCTTTTATTGTGTAATTATATCACGCTCACTGGCCATGAGTAACAGCGGGTGATATTTTTGGTCTAGTTCACCCTCTTTACCTCACCGCTCCCAACAAGAAAGTTATGTAAGTTATTCGCAGCCAATTCTGCCATTTTCATTCTTGTTGCTATGCTGGCGCTCCCGATATGCGGCAACGTCACGACGTTCGGAAGCGTCAACAAGGGATGGCTTGGATCTATAGGTTCTTTTTCAAATACATCCAACCCTGCAGCCCATATCGTTTCATTTTTCAATGCATCATACAATGCGTCTTCATCTACAATCCCTCCGCGTGCTGTATTGATCAGTACAGCAGTCTTTTTCATAAGGGACAGTTCCTTGGCAGAGATCAGATGGTGGACTTCCTCACTGTATGGCAACAAAATGCTGATAAAATCGGATTCCCTTAAAACATCGTTAAGCTCCGCAAACCGGGCACCGGTTTCCCTTTCAGCATCAGGCTTTTGCGAGCGATTGTAATAAAGAATGTTCATCCCGAATCCTGCCGCCCGTTTTGCCACCGCCTGCCCGATTCGTCCGAAACCGATGATCCCAAGTGTTGCTCCATGAATATCCATTCCTGTCAATTGCATCGGTGACCATGTTTCCCATTTTCCATTGCGCAGATAATCCGATGCTTCAACCAGTCTTCTGGCTGTTGCCATCATCAAGGCAAATGTCAAATCTGCCGTTGTTTCCGTCAATACCCCCGGCGTATTCGTCACAACAATTTCCCTATTGGTCGCAGCATCCACATCGATATTATTATAGCCAACCGCCATGTTGCTGATGACTTTCAAGCCGGGAGCAGCATCCATCACCTCTTCATCAATCGTTTCGGTCAGCATGCAAAGCAGTCCTTGTACATCCTTTACTTTTTCAAGCAATACCTCCCTTGGAATTGCCTCCTCTTCCTGATCCCACATGTCAATATTAAATTCACCCTCCAGTTTCTTTACGATACCAGCGGGAAGCTTGCGCGTTATGTATATTTTTTCTTTCAAAATTTTCTGCTCCTTTCCATCTGCCTTTTTATCATCTTACCGTATTATTTCGACCACTTGCCATAAATCTCCTTTTTGGTACGATCACTGGTATTTACGAAAGTGGAGCTTTTATACGTGAGTGGGAGCGGCCGGTATGCCCTAAGCATCCGGCCGCTCCCACCGCTCAATAGATTTCGTATTTTTTAAAAGCAAAGGACGCCAATATGACCAATCCAATTATTAAGGCTATGCTTACAGACATCATCAAGCCAAAAGAGTCTTCCCATTTACCGGTCATTAGCATGCTGCCTGCCTGACTTTGGGCATTGGACGGACTCCAGCCCATAAATTTTGGAAAAAGTGAGCTGATAATGGAAAGCCCGGCAACAGCTATGATGCTCATCCCAGCGATTCCACCGTTTTTCTTCATGATTGTCCCAAGAAGAAGAGTAATGGACAGAGTAAATAAAATCCAAAGGCTGTACACTCCCAGACTTGTAATAAATCGATAAAAATCCACCTGATTGAATAAGAGGTTCGTATAATAATAGGCAAGTCCGTAGCTGAGCGCAAATGACAGCAGGAAAATCAAAGCCTGTGCCGCCCATTTGCTGGCAATATATTCAAAAGGTTCAACAGGCCGCGCCATCAGCAGCGAAAGTGAACCGCTGTTCCGCTCATTTGATACGACCCCCATTACGCTTAATACAAAAATTGCTGTACCGATCATACCGAATTGCGATAGCGTTCCCGCCAGGACTTCTTCGCCTGATGGAACAGGAATATCAATGATGGTCCCTTCAGGAAGATTGCCTGCCATGTCTAAAATCTCCGGCATGAAATACGTACTGATTGGCTGAGAAACTGTTAATAGGCACAAAACGACGGGAAGCCAAATAAGTTTCCTATCACGCCACGCTTCCAGCCATTCTTTTTTAAAAAGAGTAAAAAATGTGCTCATTGTTCCATCAACTCCAAATAAGCATCTTCCAATGTACGTCCCTTTTCGGAAAAGTGAGTGATTGTCAGTCCTTTATCTATGCAGTCACTCAGCAAACGATTCCGGCTTTCCGGGTTCCGCAGTGTGAATTCAACTGCCCTCGGTGATGAAAAAGAACATTCAGCAACATAGTTTTCAGTTCGCAGCCAATTTCCGATTTCTTCCTTTGTCTCTAACAACACATGATCTTCTCCCTGCCTCTTTCTTAAGTCAATAAGATTCCCGCACCATTTCATTTTTCCGCCTTTTAACATGACAATCTCATCACAAACCTGCTCGGCATCATGCAGCACATGAGTTGAAAATAATATCGCCATCTTCTTTTTCAGCTCATTCATCATTTCCAGTACATCCCTTCTCCCTGAAGGATCCAAAGCTGAAACCGGTTCGTCCAGTATCAATAGCTTCGGCTCATGGATCATTGCCTGGGCCAAGCCGAGGCGTTGCTTCATCCCTCCTGAAAAACCCCCGATTCTTTTGTTTTTAGCTTTTTCCAATCCTGCAAAAGAAAGCATTTCTTCAATTTTTCCCTGCAATTCTTTTTTTGGGACTTCCGAAAGCCTGCCGGCAAACTGCAAGTACTCTTTTGCACTCATCCAGGGAAAAAAAGCAGGATATTGCGGCAAATATCCAATTAACCGACGATTGATATTTTTCGTGCCCGAAAATCGGATGCTCCCCGAAGTCGGTGTCAATAACCCTGCGAGCATCTGCAATGTTGTTGTTTTCCCCGCTCCGTTCGGACCCAATAACGCGACACATTCATTTTCTTTTATATTCAAATCGAGTTGGGCGACCGCTGTATGATCCCCGAACTTTTTCGTTAACTTTTCTGCTGTCAATAACATGTAACGTCTTCTCCTATCCCTGTTTTTGCCGGCCGATGACAAAATAAAGTACTGGTCCAATCAGATTAATCAATAGAATAAGAAGGATCCACATCCATTTGGGTCCGTTTGTATTCTCTTCCTTTATACAGCTGACAAGCGCCGTAATCTTTAATATAAGATCTAAAATGACGATAGGAGCAATTAATTCCCATGGAAAATCCATAACCATCCCCCCAACCTAAAGTTTCATTTTTTTCCTATAAGGCCTGATGACGATGAAGTAATAAAATATGGACGGAAACGGGAACTGGATCAATCCCAATAACCCCCAAAACCAGGCGTATGCCCCTTTTTTCTTGGCATCTATAAAAAGAAGGATACTTTGTGTCAACATAATCGGCGATACCAAAACCAGTGCAAGCAGTTTCTCAGACTCCATCGTCCAACACCTCATTCGAGCTTCTGCGGCGTTTCTTTTCAGCAGCATAAATAAACGGAATCATAATAATAGCCAGTATTTGCCCCCACAAGAAGACTGTCGGCATCCTTAACGAGACAACGAAATAGGCGGCCAAGATCGTCAGCGCTGTAAAAATAAAAATTGCCAACTCTCGTTTCCACGCTTTTTTACGCCGGCTTTTGAATTCAGACAAAGCATTCATCAGCTCATATTGCTGGGGGACTTTGGCTTGATGAGCATCTTCCAGCCTTTTCATATCGCTCATTAACTGCTCAACCCATTCCTTTTCATTGCCTTCTTTCAATCTGACCACTCCTTTCGTATTTTGTTCAGCCCGTTATGCACACGTGACTTTACAGTCCCTTCTTTAATATTGAGCATCCTGGCAATCTCCGGATATGAATATCCATAATAATGCCTGAGCAGGATCGGAGCTTTCAATTCCGGATCAAGACCTGCGAACAGTTCCATATCTTCTGTCCAATCCTCCCCCTTCAAAGAGAGCTGCCACTTCATCTTTCGAACCGCTTCATTTCTTGCCTTTTCAAAAATTCGCCTATGTCTCATTTCTTTTCGCTGTTGGTCCATATACAGCCTTGAAGCTATCGAAATCAGCCAGGTCGAAAACTTTGATTCCCCTTTAAAACTGTGCAAATGAGTATATGCCTTGATCATTGTTTCTTGAATGAGATCTTCGGTGACATCCGGACGAAGGCTCAGCTTGATTAAATATTTATATAAAAGCAGATAATTTTCTTGGAAAAGTTTTGAAAATGCTTCGTCCTTTCCCTTTTTCGCTTCCTCGATAAGGTCCCTTTCCAACCAGCGCCAAGCCTCCTTTCCTTTGCCTTCAATAGTAAGACGTAAGTTTTGAACAAATCGTTCATTTTAATTTCAACATTTTTTACCCAGTCCTTTTTGTTTGCCTTAAATTTTAGAGGGTAAGTATCATGGAGAAAAACTTCTCAGGAGGTTTTTATGGAGGAAAAAACGGTTGGAATTGTCTCTTCACCAGAGCTGCCATCCACGATTGCCAACGCCATCAAAAAGCAATTGAAAAAAGACCTTTCCAGGTATATTGCAGATGGCAGATTTCAATGGCATGTGGAAATGGAGGTTGACCTGCTTGCGGGGGCAACCGAAAAGGTTGCAGAAGTGCTGGAGGAAACTGAACGGATCAAAATAAGAAACGGCTGGGACTATGCCATCTCCCTTACAGATCTGCCGGTATATAACGGAAGGTGCATCGTACTTGCCGATGCGAATGTAGATACATGCACAGCTCAAATATCTTTGCCTGCTTTCGGTTGGCTGCCGACGCCGAATCGGGTAAAAATCATCATGCTCCATATGATCAAGGAATTATATTTCCGGCATACGACAGACTTCAAAGCCGATGACCTGGCACAAAAAGGGATAGGTCCCAAAGAGCAGAGCGGCTTTCTTAATAAGCTGGAAAAACCTTTCCGTTTCTCCGCAGTACGCCGAATCGAATCGTCAAATCAAGCGGAGGAAACCGCCGTCCGCTTCATAATCGTTCCAAAAATCAATGGTTTGGCCAGAATTTTATTTGGCATGACCATCGCAAATCGTCCATGGACCATCCTGCCCTCTTTAAAAAATGTCGTGGCCATCGCTTTTGCTACCGGAGCCTACGGGCTTATTTTTCCGACGTTATGGAAACTCAGCGTTTCTTATGAAATATACCGCTTCATCGGTCTCACGGCAACTGCCGTTCTCGGGATGGTTGTTTGGATCATATTTTCCCATGATTTATGGGAGAAAAAGAACCTGGAGAACAAAAACCGGCTGAGATGGATGTATAATTCAACGACTATCCTTACTTTAGGAACGTCGGTCGTTATGTATTATATCGTATTATATTTGCTTTTCCTGATCGCCGTCTCTGTATTTGTGCCCCCGGATCTTTACCAGGCGGAAGCTGGTACAGATATAGGGCCGCTTAACTATTTAAAACTCGCCTGGCTCGTCACATCTGTTGCCACCTTCGCCGGAGCTATCGGCGCTGGACTTGAAAATCCTGAAAGAGTCCGGAAAAGCACATACAGTTACAGGCAATACAGCCGATATGAAGAAATGAAGGAAAAGGAAAAACAAGAAGACAGAAAGAGAAAAGCAACAGATGATTAGCGGGACACATTTTCCATTTTTTCATGAAGATACGGAAAGGAACCCTGCATCCCATTAAGCCTGAAAGGTTTTACCTCTTTCAAAAACTGATTGTCCCGCTTCATTCAAAAAATTCCATGTGGGTCTTTTCGTCTTTATAATAATCAAGCCTGTCTTGCAGGGTGCCCGTATGGAATTCAAATTTATGGCCATCCGGATCCGTAAAGTATATAGACTTTCTATCGGTTATTAAGAAAAAACTGATTTTCGCCCAATGGAAAATCAGTTTTTCATACTACTCTATTTAACAATTAAAACCGGGCTTTCAACCCTTTTAGCCACTTTATGGCTCACGCTCCCAAGGACCATTTCCTGGAGCGTATTTAAGCCTCTGCTTCCAATGATCACCATGTCGCAGGTACTTTTATTGGCGTATTCCACAATAGCAGGCCCCGGATCCCCCTGAAGGATTGTTAGTTTATAAGGAATTTCCCCTTTAACGAATACATCCTCAACCGGAACCAATTTTTTCCTTCTTTCAGCTTCCAGCACTTCTCCATCCTGACTTTGTAAAACCTCGCCTTTCGACTTTGAATAATCCATTGCATAAATGATCTCGACAACCGTACCTTCCGCTAATCGGGCAATTTTCGCCGCCTCTTCCGCTGCACGGATTGAGTTTTTTGATCCGTCGGCTGCTACTAACAATCGCTTGTACATTTCATTCCCTGCCTTTTTGTTAAAAATCCCCCTAAATTGCCTTCCCCTAATCTGCTAACTTTATATATTTTCTTTGACGTTACACATAATAACATAATCTGTAAAAATTTACAGCCATAATAAAAACTCACCCTATCAGATGAGTCTTTATTGCCTTATAAAGGAAAAGCTTGCCCTGTTTCATCCTGAATTACGAAAGTAAAATCTAGTAACTAAATACAAAAAGGGCTCCAGCCTTTGGTATA
>NZ_VEKZ01000074.1:0-14548 GCF_007681465.1 Siminovitchia fortis | reverse complement strand
GTAGGTGTCTTTGAGTTACTCTAAAACTTGAAAAAAGTATTTGACATTGTACGCTTACTCAGAAAAAAAGACACTCCCATTTCCAGCCACACGCCAGGTCATGAAGTGTCTTTCTTTCTCCTTTTTTCTTTCATTTGATTGACGATAAACAGTCCTAATGTGAGAGAAGCCGCCTCAATGATGATCAGCCACCATTTATGCAAGTATCCGTTGTATGCCGAAACGATGATCAACGCGACGACCAAAAGAAAGGAAACAAGGCGGCTGTACGTTATCCGTACGAAGAAAATCATCATTAAAGCCGGCAGAAATATTGCGGATAAGATTTTATCTATCATGGCGATCCCCCATGTATAAACTGCAAGTCTTATCTATTAGTTTTTCCGAAAACGCCGAAAAGTGCAAGTCCCTTTTTCACCGATTCCTGCTTTCTTCAATCATTCTTTCGGTGATGGCCGTCAATTCACTTTGCTCAATGAAACGTTCACGGAGCATTTCCGGCAAGATCTCATCAAGGAAATATTGGACGCACTTCATATCTTTGAAAAGAAGGATCGTGCTTAATGCCTCTTCGTAAATTTCCATGAACAGCGGCTCCGGGTTTTCTTTCTGGATCTCTCCGAACGATTCATACAAAAGGTCGATTTTATCTGCAACCGCCAAAATCCGCCCTTCCAGCGTATCGTCTTTCCCTTCCTTGAAACGTCCCAAATAAATTTTCTGGAATTCCGGCGGAAATTCCTTCTCCACGAACTTTCTTGTCATTTCTTCCTCCACTTCATTGAAAAGGCGCTTCAATTCTTTGGAGGCATATTTAACCGGTGTTTTGATGTCACCGGTAAAAAGTTCGGCATAATCATGATTCAGCGCTTTTTCGTATAAAAGCCGCCAATCGACTGTCTGGCCATCCATTTCCTCGACAGTTCCCAAAAACTGGGCGATTTTCGTCACTTTGAATGAATGGCTGGCCACGGAATGTTCCTGAAATTTGAACTTTCCGGGGCAACGGTAGATTTTCTCCAAATCAGACAAACTTTTAAAATAATGATGGATCCCCATTTGAATCACCTGCTGCTTTCTTATTTCGAAAGATTGTATCATGAAGGCATTCGCATTTAAAATCAAAAGGACTTTTCCCATCGGAAAAAGCCCTTCAATGCTATTGATTCAGCTCCACTTTCTTGCCCGAGTCCATATATACAATCCACTCACAAATATTGGTGACATAATCGCCGATCCGTTCCAAATATTGTGCAGTAAGCAGAAGGTGCGTTGCTTGATTGATCAGTGACTGATCGTGCATCATCAGTCCAACAAGGTCTGTAAAAATCTTTTTATACAGAGCATCCACCTGATCATCGCGGTCCGCAATGATTTTTGCCTCATCCTTATCCATCCGGATGTAGGCGTCCAACGCGTCACGCACCATTTCCTGAACCAGTTTCCCCATTTTCGGAATATCGATAAGTGGTTTTGCGTAAGCTTCTCCCTGCAGCCTTACGGTCGTTTTGGCGATGCTCACAGCATGGTCCGCTATCCGTTCAAGGTCTGTCGACACCTTAAGAGTGGTCGCAATCCTTCGAAGGTCGCTTCCCACCGGCTGCTGCAAAGCGATCAATGTAAAGCATTTTCTTTCGATTTCCATTTCCGCATCATTGATTTCCCTGTCGCCGTCGATCACTTCTTGAGCAAGCTTTACATTTTTATCAACCAATGCCCTCACCCCTTGATGAAGGGCCTCTTCCACCAGCATTCCCATTGTGAGCAGCTGATGGTGCAGGTTTTGCAACTGCTCATCAAATTGGTTTCTGACTGCCATCTGCCAGCCTCCTTATTATTTATCTTCTATCCAAATCGGCCTGTTATATAGTCTTCCGTCCTTTTGTCATCCGGATTGGAGAACATGGCCGACGTTTTGTTGAACTCAACCAGTTCCCCATTTAAGAAAAAGGCGGTTTTATCCGAGATGCGTGCCGCCTGCTGCATGTTGTGCGTTACAATAATGATGCTGAAGTTTTCCTTCAATTCCTGGACAAGCTCTTCCACTTTTAAAGTGGAAATCGGGTCAAGAGCCGAAGTCGGTTCATCCATCAATATGACATCCGGTTCAATCGCAAGGCATCTGGCGATGCAAAGCCGCTGCTGCTGTCCCCCGGAAAGTCCGTAGGCATTTTCATTCAGCCGGTCTTTCACTTCATCCCAAAGCGCAGCGCCCTGCAAGCTTTTTTCCACAATTTCATTCAATATTTTCTTGTCCCGGATACCATGGATCCGAGGGCCATAAACAACGTTCTCATAAATGGATTTTGGAAACGGATTTGGTTTTTGAAACACCATCCCCACTTTTGTCCTCAATTCTTCGACTCCGAACTGATTGTCCAGAATATTGCTGCCTCTATACAGCAGCCTGCCGGACATTTTCACAGAAGGAACAAGCTCTACCATCCGGTTAAGGGCTTTGATGAATGTCGATTTTCCACATCCGGATGGTCCGATGATCGCTGTGACCTCATTCTCCGCAATGTCAAAATCAATATTTTTCAAGGCTTGCTTTTCTCCGTACCAGAGGTTAAAATTTTCCGCTTGAAAAACATGATTCTTCTGCACCTGGATATCCGGTTTGACTGTTTGTTCTTCCCTGGCCAATGTTGTAATCAAAATCATCCCTCCCATTAATAACGCTTGGAAAATTTATTTCTTATGATAATAGCTATGGAATTCATCAAAAGGAGCATGAGAAGCAGTACAATGATTCCGGCTGCCGCTACATCATGAAATGCTGCCTGGGGTCTGCTGGTCCAGTTGAAAATTTGAATAGGCATGACGGTAAACCCTGACCAAATACTTTCAGGAACAAAAGCGACAAATGTCAATGCCCCGATCATAATGAGCGGAGCCGTTTCCCCGACTGCACGTGATAATGCCAATATTCCCCCTGTCAATATACCCGGAATCGCCGCCGGCAAAATGACATGGCGGACCGTTTGCCATTTTGTAGCTCCCATTCCGTATGACGCCTCCTGCAATTCTTTAGGGACAGCGCGGATTGCTTCTTGCGAAGCTACGACAATAATGGGAAGAATCAAAAGGCTCATGGTCAATCCACCGGCAAGCACGCTCCTTCCCATTTCCATCATCCGGACAAATACAGTCAATCCCAACAAACCGAAAACGATGGACGGAACTCCGGCCAAATTGGATATATTCATTTGAATAAATCGGGTAAACCTGCTTTTCTTCGCATACAGTTCGAGATAGATGGCACACCCAACGCCTAACACGATAGAAACAGGACCTGTAATGGCCATCAGCCAAATCGTCCCAAATATGGCGGCTTTGATGCCCGCCTCTTCGGGCCTCCGTGAAGCGAAGCTTGTAAAGAAATCGAGATCCAAATAGCTGTACCCTTGGGAAAATATCCGGTAAATCAATATTCCCAATACAAGCAATCCGACCGATGCGGCAAGCATGAACAGCCACTTTGACAATCGGTTTTTCATAAGGCGGAAGCCGGTCCTTTTTGCTATCTTTTCACCATTTATCCATTCCATCAGTATTCCTCCCTAAAGCGCCTGGAGATCCATTGGGCTATGATGTTCATGACGAGAGTAAAAATGAACAGCGCCATCCCGACCGCATAAATGCTGTAGTAAATGGTGGAGCCATATGAGGCATCCCCCAGACTCACCTGCACAATATAGGCGGTCATCGTCTGAATCGTTTCCGTCGGATCAAAGGTCAGGTTCGGTTTTGAACCGCCTGCAATTGTGACGATCATCGTTTCACCGATCGCACGGGAGATCCCCAATACACACGAAGCGACAATTCCGGACAATGCAGCAGGCAAGACCACTTTTAGCGACACTTCCAGTTTGGTTGATCCCAGCGCCAACGCGCCTTCCCTCATGGATCGCGGAACTGAGCTCATGGCATCTTCGGAAAGGGATGCAATCATCGGAATGATCATGATGCCCACAACAATTCCCGGACTTAATGCATTGAAAAATTGCAAGTCCGGTATAATTTTTTGTAAAAGAGGCGTGACAAAGGTCAAAGCAAAAAAACCATATACGATGGTTGGAATTCCGGCCAGGACTTCCAAAATGGGCTTAACGATTTTCCTGACCCGATCACTGGCATACTCACTTAAATAAACGGCTGTCGCAAGACCGATCGGAACCGCAACAACCATGGCTATGGCAGCAACAAGCAAGGTACCTGAAATCAGTGGCGCTATACCATATTGAGGATCAGCTTCGAAAAACGGGAACCATTCTTTGCTGGTAAGAAATTCTATTATGTGAACACGTTCAAAAAACGTAATGGTTTCCACCAGTAATGTAATGACAATCCCAATCGTAGTTAAAATGGAAATAGCTGCCATTATAAAAAGAAAAATAGGAACGCATTTTTCAATCATCCCTTGCTTAAACCTGGATTTTCTTTTATTTTCTTCAATGAGTACGGAAACTGATTTTCTTTCCGCTTTTAACTCCATAAGGAAAACTCCTCACTATTTTCATAGTAAAGGGAGAGGGGACTCCCCCTCGCCTGATCATATTACTTTGAAACTTCTTCCAATTTTTCAAGTGCGGCCTTATATTCATCGTCTTTAAGGCTGATGTATCCAACTTCTTCAGCCAGGGTTCCGGCATTTTCAAGGGCAAATTTCACATACTCGTAAACTTGCGGTTTCCCTGTTAATGCTTCGTTGCTAACATAGAAGTATAGCGGACGGGAAAGCGGCTCATATACGCCATTCATGATCGTGTCATGGTCAGGAGTGACTGCCTCTCCTTTACTGTTGACGATCGGCACAACCTTTAGGTTGTCCTTATTTTCAACATAATACGAGAAGCCGAAAAATCCGATTCCGCCTTTGTCTCCCATTACACCTTGTACAAGCACATTGTCATCTTCAGATAATGTAGCGTCTTTTCTCATCTGCCCATCTTCGAGGATCACTTCATTCCAGTAATCATACGTACCGGAGTCTGTACCTGGACTGAAGAAAGTAACCGGCTCTTTTGGCCAACCGTCACGGACATCTGCCCATGTTTTCACATTACCGTCTTCCAGCCACATTTTTTTCAATTCATCAATAGTCAGCTGATCGACAAAGTCGTTATCTTTGTTTACTACGACAGATATACCGTCATAGGCGATTTCGAATTCTGTATAATCAATGCCCGCTTCTTCCAGCAGCTTCTCCTCTTCATCTTTTATCGGACGTGAGGCATTGCTTATATCCGTTTCTCCTGCAATGAATTTCTTAAATCCGCCTCCGGTTCCTGAAACTCCCACCGGCGCCTTGACATCCGGCTGCTCCGCAGCAAATTCCTCAGATACTGCTTCCATGATCGGGAAAACAGTCGAAGATCCATCAATGCCGACGGAACCCGTCAACTTATCATTGGATGTCTCTTCCACTTTCGAAGTATTGTTCTCATTTTCTTTAGCACTGCCGTCACCATTTCCACACCCGGCAAATAATAGAGCTGAAGATAAGGTGACTGTCGCAAACGCGGATTTCCATTTCATTCGTCATTTTCCCCCTAATATTCTTTGTTCGATTTCAATGAATATATTACTCTCCCTATATCAACTTTCGATGAACGCAATGTAAAGATTATGTAAAGATGATTTTAAAAATGGGGGTGAATATTTAGTAGACTTCCCGGAATCCCATGCACTCCCTCATTCCTTCAGAT
This sequence comes from Siminovitchia fortis, assembly GCF_007681465.1. Classification (NCBI taxonomy): domain Bacteria; kingdom Bacillati; phylum Bacillota; class Bacilli; order Caryophanales; family Bacillaceae; genus Siminovitchia; species Siminovitchia fortis. Next base: position 8,837 of record NZ_VEKZ01000074.1, on the reverse strand, counting down.
TCCATGCATGTTTCTGACAAAAAAACCCCGCTCCCTTTCCGGGTGCGAGGATCATTGTTTCTTCGGCAGGATAACGGTAAATTCCGTTCCCCTGCCTTCTTCACTTTCGACTTCAATTTTTCCGTTATGTGATTCCACCAGATGTTTCACAATCGCCAGGCCAAGGCCGGTTCCTCCCGAATTCCGGGATCTCCCCTTGTCCACTCTGTAAAAACGCTCAAACAACCGCGGCAAATCTTTTTGGGCGATTCCGATTCCTGTATCTTTGACGCTGATTGCGATCCGGTCTCCCCTGTCCGCAATCGAAACAGTAATTTTCCCGCCAGCCGGAGTATAGGAGACTGCGTTTGAGACCAGGTTCAGAATGATTTGCTGAATCCGGTCCTTTTGCCCCTCGATCCAAATCTCGCGTTCTGCCGGCAATAGAAGTTCCAATCCTTTTTTCTCGACATCTTTTCTGACTGTATCAGCGACACGGTCTACAACTTCCGCCACGTTGACATTTTCCATCTCCAGCGGGATCATATGCTGTTCGATCTTCGACAGATGAAGGATATCATTGATCAGACGATGGAGCCGCTCACTTTCTTTATGGATGATGCCGAGGAAATGATGCAGCGCCTCTTCATCCTCCATTGCGCCGTCAAGCAACGTTTCCGTAAAACCTTTGACGGAAGTGATCGGCGTTTTCAATTCGTGGGAAACATTAGCGATAAATTCGCTTCTCATTTTTTCAAGGCGGCGGATGTCTGTTATGTCATGAAGTACCGCCACAATCCCCTTTAGCTCGCCGTTTTCTCCAACATATGGCGCAAGGTGCGCATCCAGTATCCGTTCGTCCGGATAATAAAATTGGATTTCATCCCTGATTTCCGATTGTTCATTCAGGCAGCGATCGATCAGCCGGCTCAGGCCTGCATTTTTGACGATTTCCACATGCTGCTTTCCTGTAAATGCTAATGGATCCGCATTAAGCATGCAGCCAATCGCCCGATTGGCCAATAAAATTTTTCCGTTCTTGTCCACAAGAAGCACGCCGCTCATCATATTCCGTAAAACTCCTGAAAGCTGCTGCTCGTTTTCCTGGATTTTTTCCATTTGGCTTTTCAGACTGGCAGCAAGTACGTTGATAGCATTGGCAAGCTGCCCCAATTCCCCTTTGGGCTGCATCCGGACCCTCGCGGTGTAATCCTTGTCTTTCAACTTTTCGGATACGAGCATCATTTCTTCAACGGGCTTTGCGATGCCTTTGGCGATTCTGATTCCAATCAATGCCGTCAGCAGCAGTGCGGCTAAAAGAACGATTGTCAATGTGTTCCTTAAATGCCTGATTGCTTTTTCAATGTTTTCGAGAGAAAGGGCCACCCTTACAACGCCTTCAACCTCTCCATTGATTTCCACGGGGATGGCCGCATACATCATACTGTAACCGAGGGTGTGGCTGTATCTCGTTGATATGCCGGATTCCTTCCCCTTGTCTATGACTTGCTTGACTTCAGGACGGTCCAAGTGATTTTCCATGAACGCAGGGTCGTCTTCCGAGTCAGCCAATACTTTTCCATTACGGTCGATGACCGTTACCCGTGATGTCACCGGTGCGGATAATTCCTTAACTTTTGACTGCAGGCCTTCCTGCTCAAGCCCTTCCAGCTCCAATGCCTGTAAAATAAGATGGGCTGTTTGTTTGAGCTGGCTCTCTTTCAAATCCATATATGTATTTTTCATTGTGTTGGCCAAAAAAAGGCCGGATCCGAGCAAGGCGAAAAACATGAGCAGCAAAAAAGAGAACGTAATGCGCACCCAAAGCTTATGCATCCTTAAGGCCTCACCATTTTATAGCCGAATCCACGGATTGTTTTAATATAGCGGGGATGCCGTGTATCTTCTTCGATTTTTTCCCGCAAATTGCTGATATGGACATCGACGATCCTGGAATCCCCTACAAAGTCGTAATTCCAGATGGCATCCAAAAGCTGCGTTCTGCTCAATACTTTCCCTTCATTTGAAGCAAGATACAATAAAAGTTCAAACTCCTTTGGAGTCAGCTCCAGTCGTTCCCCATCCAGCAATGCTTCGTACCTTTCAGGGTAAATCGTAACCTGTCCCAATTCCACCACTGGTTCGGGAGCCTTGTCCGATGCTGCTCTGCCTTCTTCGAAAGGTTTGGTCCTTCGCAAAATAGCTTTCACCCGTGCGACGACTTCACGCGGACTGAAAGGTTTTGTCAAATAATCATCCGCCCCGAGCTCGAGCCCGAGCACTTTGTCAAATTCATCGCCACGGGCTGTGAGCATTAGTATCGGGGTATCCACTTTTTCCTGGCGAAGGGTTTTGCATATATCCATTCCGTCCATTCCAGGAAGCATCAAATCCAAAATCATCAGATCCGGCTGCTCTTCCATGGCTTTTTTCAACCCTTCATTGCCGTCCGAAGCCGTCAGCACGGAGAAACCTGCCTTTTCCAGGTTATATTGAAGCAATGTCACAATTGACGGCTCATCTTCCACAACTAGAATTCGTTCCATTTTCACAAGCCTCCTGATTTAGAGTGCACGCTGCCGCCTGTCTTGTCAATCAAAATCGTCAGGCTGATCAGCGTGACAATGATCGTGGCGCCCATATCCGAAAGGATGGCGATCCATAATGTGAGGAGGCCTGGAATGGTCAACAGCAGGGCAATAAGCTTCAAGCCAAGAGCCAAAGAAATATTCAACTTGATAATGGAATTTACCCGTTTAGCAATTTTGATGGCGCTGGGCAGCTTGCCCAAGTGATCTTGCATTAATACGATATCAGCAGTTTCAATAGCGCTGTCGGTCCCTTTGCCCATCGCAATTCCAAGATCGGCGACAGCCAAAGCAGGAGCGTCGTTGATGCCATCCCCAACCATCGCTGTTTTCCTTTCATGGATCAGATCGTTGATTTTCTCCACTTTCTGATCGGGCAGCAAATTGGCGTAAAAGTCGGTTAATCCGACGGCGTCAGCCACTTTTTTTGCCGTTTTTTCATGATCTCCTGTCAACATAACCGTCTTCTGTACACCCGCTTGATACAATTGCTGGATTACGTCTCTGCTCTCGGGGCGTATTTCATCAGCGATCCCAAACAATCCGAGAACACGTGAATCATCTGAAACGGCTACAAGCGTATATCCTGCATTTTTCAACTGGTCGATATCCGCACGAATTTCACCGTTGACTGCACCGGAAGGAATGCTCGCTTCATTGCCAAGACGATACAGTTTGCCCGATACGGAGGCTTCGACTCCCTGCCCGGCAATCGTCGTGATATTGTCAGGCTCTTCCAACGAAATATCATGTTTTTCCACTTCTTTCATGACTGCTTTAGCCAAAGGATGAGAAGAGGATCTTTCAATGGAACCCGCCACTTTAAAAAATTCCTCTTCGTGATAAGCAATCACTTTTTCCACATGAGGCTCGCCTTTAGTCAAAGTCCCTGTCTTATCGAAAGCGATTGTTTCAATTTGTCCGAGCTGCTCTAAAAAGACTCCGCCCTTCACTAAAATTCCATTTCGGGCATTGCGTGTAATCCCCGAGATGATCGCAATCGGAGAAGAAATGATCAAAGCGCATGGACATCCGACAATCAATACGGCAAGTCCTTGGTAAAACCAGCTTCCCCAGTCACCGCCAAATAGCGGAGGAACCGCCATGACGCCAGCCGCGACCACCATGATCAAAGGGGTATAGTATTTGGCGAACTTGTTGATGAACTGCTCTGTCGGGGTTTTCGTTTCTTGTGCTTCTTCCACCAGATGGAGAATTTTCGCAAGCGAAGAATCCTCGTAAGATTTAGTAATTCTCACTTTCAAAACGCCCTCGTTGTTGATGCTACCGCCAAAAACAGGCTCCCCTGCTGCTTTATCGACAGGCATGGACTCCCCTGTTATGGCAGCTTCATTGACAGAACTGCTTCCGTCAATGACAACTCCGTCCGATGGAATTTTTTGGCCCGATTTCACAAGAACGATATCATCTGTTTTCAATTCTGCTACAGGCAATACTTTTTCTTGTCCCCCTCTAAGGACAATCGCTTCCTTCGGCGCTGCATCCAGGAGTGTTTCCATTGATTTTCGGGCCTTTTCCATTCCAAGGCCTTCCAAGTATTCATTGATCCCGAACAGAATCGCAACAAGGGTCCCTTCTTTCCACTCGCCGATTCCAAACGCCCCGATCAATGCGATCGTCATGAGTGTATCGATATTGAATTTGAACTTAAAAAGATTTTTCAATCCTTTTAAAAACGTCGAGTATCCGCTCAATGCCGCCGCAGCCACATAAAGGACGACAGCCGGCCACCCCGGCAATGCTTTTTCAAAAATCATGGCAGCAAAATACAAAATAGCAGAAGTGCCGATCAAAAATAACAGCTTGCGTCCGGTTCCCTGATCGTGTTCATGCTCTTCTTCTTTTACAATCGAAGCCCCGTCGCCCGCCAAAATCTTTTCAACCTTATTTAATTCAATCTCCTCTGACACAACCAATTTACTTGAATTGAACAGGACTTTTGCATCCTCCCCATGATTCAATTTCTGTATTTCCTCTTCAAGCTCCCTCGCACAATTCGCGCATGAAAGCCCCTGCAGCCGGTATTCAGCCATTTTCAAAACCTCCATCCGAGATGCTCAATGCTTGGCGTGATTGATTGTCTGCTCCAGTAAGTTCATGACATGTTCATCATCATGGGAATAATAAATGCTCGTACCTTCCCTTCTATATTTCACAAGCCGCAAATTTTTCAACGTCCGAAGCTGGTGAGAGACCGTAGACTGCTGCAAACTCAAGCTTTCAGCAATTTCGCTTACCGAAAATTCTCGTTCTGACAGCAGATGCAAAATCCGGATCCTTGTCGGATCCCCCAACGCTTTGAAAATTTGCGAAACAGTCAATAATGTTTCTTCATCCAATTCACCAGGATAGTCATTTTTTAAATCATTATCCATAGATTTTCCCACTTCCACTCTTTATATGATCATATGTTCATGTATTAATTTTAATGTATGGAATAACTCAGCACTTGTCAAGTGAAAGCACCCAATCTGCTTCCTCTTTCATAAAATTCCCATCGAATACTTTGTGGCAATCGGTCTTGATACATTGAAACTGATGTCCATGTCTGCTATATTAGCAGTAGTTTGATTTTTAACTGAAGTATTGGCGCATATGCCTATATTTTTTCATACATTAGTAAAGGGTGGTTATTAAATGGCTTATGTAATTACAGCTCCTTGTATCGGTGAAAAATTCGGCGAATGTGTCGATGTATGTCCTGTGGATTGTATCGAAGAAGGAGAAGAAATGTTCTTCATCGATCCGGACATTTGCATTGACTGCGGCGCATGCCAGGCCGTTTGTCCTGTAGAAGCAATCTATCATGAAGAAGAATTGCTTCCGGAGGATAATATATACATGGAAAAAGCGAAGGAGTTTTACGCTAACAGATAATGTTCCAATAAAAATCAGGGGACGAAAGTGGCAATCACTTTTCTCCCCTGTTTTTTTGTTTCAATCATCCAACTTGCTTCTCTATTAGTTTGAAATCTATACAAGCTCTTCCTCCTTCGCATATAATGCAGCAACAAATCGAAAGGAGGAAGAAAAGATGTCAACTTGTCAGCGCTTGGCGGATATTATCGGCGGAGAGGTCATCACAGCAGCACCGGTCTGCGTCGTACAAAGGCTAAGAAACATTAACGCCTCCATTTTGAATCGAAAGACACGATCACCATTAGCACTTCCCTTTGCACTCTCTTTTGAAAATAACCAGGGCGGACAGACTTTGAATCTTGGTGAAACGGTCATCCTTCAAAATCAACAGATTTATGACAGCCTTGAGGAAAAGAGGGTTGATTGTAACAGCCGTTCACAACCACTGGTTGTTTGATCGCCCCCGTTTGATGTACATGCACTGGGAAAATGTCGGCAATCCTTTCCAGTTTACCCGCAAAAGCTTTGAAGCAGCACTAGAAGCAGGTTTGTTTTAACAATGAAAATATCAGCAGTCTCCTGTTCGGAAGCTGCCTCCTCAGCCTGAGCATGTTAATGGAAGCGTCCAATTGTTTGGGCGTTTTTTTGTTGGGTAATTTTTTTCTTTCGCCTATACACAAAAAAACCATCTGAATAGAATAAAAAAGAATCACCCAGCTGGCAGAGAGGAGGATAGCGATGTCTAAAGAAAAAAAAGAAAAGGTCATTAAAGTGGAGAATTTGGTGATCCATGCCCAAAATGTCGATTTCATTCGGGAACCCCAGAAGGAAAGAGAAGCACTGGATAGGGATCCATGGGGATTCCTTTGGGGAAGACCGCGTCCGGTACCCGCAGAAGAAGAAAGCAGCAGTGAAGCGGAGTAGTTCATGAGGTTCCCTTTTAAAATAATCACAGTAAAAAATGAAAAATGGGTGAATACCCTTCCACAAGCGGCACAAATGCATATTTTATGGTGAGGCCCAGCAAAGGTTGATCCTAAATGCCTTGCTTACGGGACATTGAGGGAAAGAGGTGAGTCATTTGTTTGGATATGGCGGCTTTGGCGGCTGCGGATATGGCTGCGGATATGGCGGCGGTTTCGGATACGGCGGCGGTTTTGCGCTCATCGTAGTACTGTTCATCCTGCTTATCATCATTGGAGCTGTATGCTTTTACTGATATTAAAAAATGATCATCCCGGTCAATCCATAAGATTGGCTGGGATGATTACGTTTATGGGAAGAACAGAGTGTGACGTTTATCAAGGTACAGAGTGAGCCGAAATGCGTTAACAGACAATCAGCGTTCTTTATCGAGCAGCGCACGGAACCGGTCCGGTTCATCCAGACGGATCGCCGTTTTCATGTAATTTTTCTTAAAGCCTAAAAATAGACTTGCGGCAAGTGGGCGTTTGAATTCGATGATGCAATGCGGCGGCAGTGTTTCAAAGTCCTTTGCAACGAACTCAATCGTCTCTTTGGAGTTGATTTTCTCTTCCTCCGCCTCCCTGCCCACTTTATTTCTTTGATTTCTTCCATCGGAATGACCATCCGTTTGCCGAGCCCAAGAGAAACATAAATCTTATCTTGCCGGACAAAAAGCGGGTTTAATCTTATTGCCTGAATATCCCCGATAAAAAATATGACAGTGTATATATTTAAAAGAAGCAATATGATCGAAATGATAACCGACTTTTCATGAATAAGCCAATGGATGGCCGCCGTTTCTATGATGATGGCATGGATGAGCATGATGTAAAATGCAATGAGGCTTGATTTTTGATGCAGTGAAAAATAAGGTTCTCCTGCCGGCGCTTTCTTCTTCCAGGAAGCGAATGCATAATAGAACATTACAAACTCCGCGGCAAGAATTCGCAGAAGAATGTGATTTCCCACCCGCTTCTCCACAGCGGACGGAAGTGAAAACAATAGGCTTCCGTTATGTGATTTGATCCAGCGGATAATGCCAGGCAGGCGCCAAATGAGCAATGCAACCAGACCCAGCTCGGCCAAAAGAATGAGAACCTCAACACCGATAGCGGCAAGCGGAACGTAAGTAAATGGTTCGAAATAAGCACTCGGAATAAGGAACCTTGCAAATACAAGTCCGGAAACCATCCAGCCAATGAATGATTTTACCGTTATCTTTTTCCCGCGCTTCAAAAACAAAATAAGGAGCGGTGCCACGACGGCCAAGTCAATCAATGAGCCGACGACAACCCAATTTGCATCAGCGGGGAGAACGAGCGGGCTCAGAGGTGAGCGGTACAATAACGTGTTGGAGCCAAGAACGAGAAAAAGCAAAAACAGCAGAAAGTAAAATCGGCGGTCTCTCTGAATAGCAGTCATCAGAAGCACCCCTTTTTCTTTTATCGTACCATAGAAAAAGCCCCGCACGTTTGCGGGACTTGCTTTAAATATTGGAAAATTCGTGACTTATTTAAAACCCTGTAAAATCGCCGAATAAAGGTTGCAAAATCGAGATAATCAGTTGCATCCAATCAAAAAACAACAAAATTCCGATGATGATCATCAAGTAACCGCCAATCTTCATAAAGCGCTGTCCATTTTTTTTCAGAAATGTCATCTTGTCCAAGAATAAGGACATCAGGAGAAATGGAATGGAAAAGCCAAGCACATAGGCTCCCATGTAAATGAGTCCCTTTCCAGGGTTCTGAGCGACCATCGTGGCCACTCCCACTAAAATAGGTCCTGTGCACGGGGTCCAGCCAGCGGCAAACGCAATTCCAATCAGGACAGATCCCAAATAACCTGTCGGCCTGCTTTGAAACTGAATCTTCTTTTCCATATTCAAAAAATTAAAACCTAAGATACCCGTCAATACCAATCCGAAAAACACCAATACGATGGCCCCTACTTGTCTAAGAAGGTCTTGATACTTGAGAAAAATCTCTTCAAAGATGGTGGACGTTAAGCCCAGGGCCAAAAAGATGATGGAAAACCCAACTAAAAACAGGATCGTATGTATAAAGGCTTTCTTTTTAAATATCCCCCGCTCTTCCTTCATCTCGTTCACAGTCATTCCAGTGATGTAAGACAGGAATGCCGGATATAAAGGAAGCGCACAAGGCGATATGAAAGATAAAAATCCCGCTCCAAAAGCAAGAAATAAATTTATTTGCTGCATTTTTTGATCACCAGCCTCATTTTATATCATATACATCCACCTTATCAAAAACAATCGGCTTGATTGTGAAAGAACTGTGCCATTTTACCGAATATATGGCCGCAAATAAGAAAAGCGGAAGCGCCTTGCCCATCGACGTGCAGACTGGAGTGCCTCCGACGAGATAAAGGATAAGGAAGTGCGAGAGTGCCTGCTTATCGGCG
>NZ_VEKZ01000073.1:0-14618 GCF_007681465.1 Siminovitchia fortis | reverse complement strand
CTCGTCTTATGCTTGTCGCCGATAAGCAGGCACTCTCGCACTTCCTTATCCTTTATCTCGTCGAAGGCACTCCAGTCTGTACGTCGATGGGCAAGGCGCTTGCGTTTTTCTTAATAAACGGGTCAAACTTCATTCAACCCTTCCCTTTCCGTTTCATAATGCACATCATCAATGATCCATTTGTTTCCGTCCCTTTTTTTATAAAAGACGGTCAAAGTCGTAGGCCCGTATAATTCAATGGAGCTGAACTGGCTGATAGCCATCTCCGTATCGCTTAGTTGTTTGAATTCATTTGGAAGGCTGCTGTCAAACCAAAGCGGAGGCTCAGTCGGGATGTGTTCCATCACTCCATTTTCCTCTATAAAAAAGGCGTTGAGAAACTCTTCTGCCAAATCTGGGTCACTTATATTTTTATAATAGTTCATATAGTCTTCTTTCGTTTTTAAGCCAAGGCTTTTTCCATCAGGATGAAGCGGAAGAATAAAATCGTCTGCAAGATCAACAGCAATTATCTCCATCCCTCTTTTATCAGTAACGCCGCTCGCTTCGCTGTCCTTGAGCTGGATGGCCTGTGGAGTATGTATGCTGGAATCCCCAGGGGTATAAGAAAATAACAAACCTGTGGCTGCTAGCAGATTCAAAATGATTGACGCGGGCATATACATTCCTCCTCTTTTATAGCATAAAAGCTTTAGTTATGATTTTCCCTAATACTTAGGGGGCAAACCCTTTCATCAATTTTAAGAAAATAAAAAGCTGCGGCGTTCTGAAAACAGGGGACAGTCCCCCAATGGGGTAACGCGTTAAAGCGACGGGGGTCAGTCCCCCAACAAGGTAACGCGTTAAAGCAGTGGGGCAAGATAAAAAAGCTGCGGCGTTCGGGATCGTCCCGCTGCCAACAGCTTTTTTCCGAAAAACCTATTCAATTGCTATCCAAATTTCATTATAGGAATGCTTCCTTTAACTTTCAAAAAGGCTCGGATCCTTCATCAGAACCTTTCTCTTTTCCTATTTAAAATTCGACACTCTCCAATGCATGGGTGCCATCCTCTCCACCCCTTCGTCCTCCGACTGATGGAGGGTTGTCCATGAACGCTGGACCCCGTGCTTCAAATAAACTTCATGATCAGGAGTCTGCTCATGTACACCCGCAATATCAAAGTATCCGCTGCGATACAGATTAGCCCGGACTCGATAATCAACAGCGGGCAAATCGTCCAAAGGATTTTGGACTGAGTGATTCAGTATGAAGGAAACCTTCTCCTCTCCCGTCTCGATATCTTCCAACTGGATGCCTTCATCAGAAGCCGTTTCTTCTTTCTTCAACATTCGAAGCATCCCGTATCCTTTCGTTGTCCCTATGTCCTTGTTCAACCTGGTCTCAGATCCGTCAGGTGTAACAACGATTTCGGCCACCGAGCGGTAATCCTTGGATGCGGGGTCAAATCCGCGCCCTTCGCCTTTAAAATAGCGATAAGGGGATGCTTCATTCGGATTTTTTAGCCAACTTCTTCCTGAAAAAGTTTTATACAGGAATTGCCATTCCTTTTTCTCAAATGGTTCATTTTCCGATTTTAAAATTTCTTCTAGTGGGTCCAGCATCTTCGTCATTTGGAATTTTTCCATGGCGGCATTTTGGTCTTTCGCTCGTTTTTTCTTTACTCTGGATTCCCGTTCATCCGAATCTTTTTCAAGGTCCTCCAAAGGCCGTTCGGCGTAAACCTGGTATGTATATTCCACTTGGCCCCTTACCCAGCGATCGACAAAGAAAGACTCCTCCACTTTGGCTATTCTTTTCCCGTTCCGGTAAATGAGGTATTCCTCCACGCCTTCAATCGGCTCCCACTCCATCCCAACAAAAGACCGTGAAATAACGGTGGTTTGAATGCAGTCCTCCAGTTTATTCTCTGATTCCCTGAATTCAGCGGCCGTTGATGTCTGGACTTTCATCCGCTCCGGCGTACCTCTTCTGGATCCTATTTCGATCGTATAAAGATAAGTAGTCCCCGGAGCTAATTCACTGTCCGTAAAGGATTCATCTTCCCCTTCATAAATCAGCCGGCCTTCCCTGTATATCCGGAACGTTCCTTTTTCGCTTTTAAAATGAAAAATAATTTCGTTTGTTGTCTGCTCAACCGCTTTAATCGGGAAGTTTTTCGGATATGCGATCTTTGTCTGAAGCCTTTTACCAATCATAACAAGGGCTGTTCCGATTAAACTGATCAATGGTATGACATAGCGTCTGAACATCTTAACTCCTCGCTCTCCCCTTTTTTAAGATTAATACCTGTTTATTGACTTGTTCGCTGAACATTTACCAAGAGCCCTTCATATGGTAAAAAAGCGGGGAGGGATCTTGATGATTTCACCAGGTATTTTTGTACAGGAAATGCTTACATTATATTGTATCGCCATATTAGGCTGGCTGGCTAGAAAAAGGAACATTCTGGACAAAAATTCCGTCGGTGTTCTGACCAGGCTCCTTCTCTACATAACTTTGCCTGCCCTTATTTTACATTCCCTCAACATCAAACTATCATTGGGTTTTGTAAAAGATTTCATTTGGCTGATAACCATGTCTGCTTATCTATCAGTCCTTTCAGCCCTTTTGGCTGCTTGGTTAAGAAAGCAGTCGCAATTACCAACAGAACAAAAATCGGTGTACGAAGGTCTCATGATTTTTGGTAACCAGGGGTACATCGGATATGCCGTAAGCTTTATTTTGCTAAAAGAGCAGGGAATTATCTATCTCACCGTATTTAATATATGCTATTTAATTTTTATCTGGGCGTATGGAATCCATCTATTTACGCGAAAAAAAGATGCCGCCAATTGGCGTGAAATCTTGGTGAACCCGGGTATTCTTGCAACTGGCTCCGGATTAATCCTCTTATTCTCTCCTTTCACATGGCCTATTTTTCTAGCCGACGCCCTGGAAAACGTCGGGAAAATGACTGTCCCCCTTTCGATGATTTTGGTTGGGGCTTTAGTTGCTAACGTTCGATTGAAAGTCTTTTTCTCATCACTGAAAAATAGATATTTGTGGCAGTCCTCCGTTCTCAGACTGCTGCTCTTCCCTATGCTTTTGCTTCCTTTCACCCTTTTGCCGATTCCATTTCCAATATTATTGATTGCTTTTATCGTCTCCGGCATGCCTTCCGCCCCGACAATTTGCCTATATGCGGAAAAATACGGAGCAGACACCCTGTTTGCCTCCCTTGGTGTATTATTGACCACCATATTATGTATCATTACCATTCCATTTCTACATTTCCTGATCATTCAGGCCTATCCTTTCAATTGATGTAAATCGAATTACGGTACAAACTTTTTCCACATTCAGCTGAAGAATAAAATGCTGAGAAAGCCTTTCGGCATCATGCCGATTTTGTGGACGCGGACGTGTTCTTCAATAAATTAAAGGGGCTGTCCTCCAAACCGACTGCATTGACGGTTCTTGAAATAATCGAAAAGACTGTGAACCTTTCGCGTGCAGAACGTTCGGCCATTTGAGTTATGGTACACTTGATTTGATTACATCGGAAAATAAATTGGAGTGTACCGTACATATGAACAATAACAGCTTTGGCACCACGTCACATGTAAAACGGAATTACCGGCCCGCGATTATCGCGATTTCTGTCGTGCTGATCGGCGCGATCGCCGTGCTTGCCGGAATGCCTGGAATGGAGGACTTCGATGCATTCGACGTCACGATCCTCCCTTTAATGAATGCCATTTTGAACAGCTTCACCTTTTTGTTTCTTTCGGCAGCATTGATTGCAATTTTGAAGGGCAATGTGAAGGTTCACCGCCGGTTTATCTATGCGGCGTTTGTGACAACCTTTTTCTTTCTGATCACATATGTGACGTTTCACTATCTCTCCCCTTCCACCCCATACGGAGGAGCGGGACTGTTGGCCGGTATTTATTATTTCATTTTAATCACGCATATCTTGCTCGCTGCAGCGATTGTACCGCTTGCCTTAACAAGTGTGGCACGGGCATGGAACATGGAAAACGAGCGCCATAAAAAAATCGCCCGCTGGACGATGCCGATCTGGCTGTATGTCAGCTTGACCGGCGTCTTGGTATATATTATGATTTCGCCTTTTTATTAAAAGAGTTTGAGCACTAACCTGTCATTTTTTAAGAAAGCGAAATACCAAGAATGTTTCTTGGCGTTTTGCTTTCTTTATTTTTAACTATATAAATTGAACTTTAAAATTGTACATATAGACTCCCAGCATGCAATCGGCGCTTAATTAGCTCATCAATGAACTTAGATCCCACTTTTCCGGTAAGCCCGCTAATTGGGACTAATTCCGGGCTTTTTACTCCCCGTTTCAGGAATGAACCACTTAAAACGGGAACCTATCGGCTGGATCAGTGCCCGTTTCTTCACCCAACCACTTAGAACGGGCATTTATCGGCCGGATTAGTTACCGTTTTTACACTCAACCGTATAGAACGGGCTGCTACGGTTCTCATTTAGTGGCCGTTTTTAGGGCTGTGAACCGGTGATAATTGTAAAATTGTTTAGTTCAATTTATGTAGTTTATAAGTCTAGATAAAGGGAATTTATACCTCTTAATGGCCTATTATTCAAAATACTTAATTCCATAATTGACAACTTCAAACAAATATCACATAATTGAACATATAAAATGTTAAATTTGAACAAAGTTGATAAGGGGTTACCTGTATGCTGCCTTTAGAACGGCGTAATTGGATTGAATCTCAAATACTTGCAAACGGGAAAGTGGAAATTGAGGATTTGTCAAATGAGTTAAATGTATCCAGTATGACGATACGGCGTGATCTGGCTGAACTGGAACGGTTAGGAAAAGCAATCAGAACACATGGAGGCGCTATTTCTCCCGATTCGCTTATAAGGGAAGTTCCCTATTCATCCAAAGAAAGCAGAAATATTAACCAGAAGAAAGTAATTGCAAAAAACGCACTGCCACTGATACCCAAAAACGCCAATATCATTTTGGACTCTGGAACCACAACGTTGGAGCTGGCAAAGCTTTTGAAAAGCAGAAATGATATAACTGTGATTACGAACGATATTAAAATAGCAGTGGAGTTGATGGATAGCGAACTAAAAGTGATTGTTGCCGGAGGCGAATTGCAGACAAATGTAGGTGCCCTGTCAGGATGGCCGACACAAGAATTTTTCAAAAAAATTCATGTCGATCTCTTCTTTATGGGTGTACATGCGATTGACCTTAAAGCAGGAATCACATCACCTTCATTTGAAAAATCATTGATAAAGAAATTAATGTTGGATTCAGCTGCAGCCACTTGGGCATTAATAGATTCAAGTAAATTTAATAAAAAATCATTTTCTACAGTTTGCCCGATTACCAGCCTGGAGGGCATTATTACGGATGATGGCTTAGACTTAGATATTCGGGAAGAATATGAAGAATATGTTGCCATCAACTATTGCGGAGGCGAACACAATTGAAAGTCGGAGTTATTGCAGATGACTTGACAGGGGCAAATGCAACAGGTGTCAGCCTGGCTAACCAAGGCTTTAAAACTATAACAGTCGTTCAAGATGCACCTTTACCCGAAACAAATAAATATGATGCAATCTGTGTTGACACTGACAGCCGTTATATACGCGGTGAAATTGCTGAACAGCGTGTAAAAAAAGTCATCAGGCAATTTAAAGAAAAAGGGTCAGAAGTTTTCTGCAAGCGGATTGACAGCACAGTCCGAGGAAACCTTGGTATTGAAATTGATGCGTTTCTGGATGAGCTCGGGGATACAGCCATAGCCGTTGTCGTCCCTGCCTTTCCAAGTTCGGGGCGAATCACTACAGGCGGTTATCTGCTGGTGGATGGAGTGCCGGTCCAAGAAACGGATGCAGCCAATGATCCCATTACACCTATTAAAAAGTCCTACATTCCATCCATTATTGAAGATCAGAGCAGCAACAAGGTCACTCTTATTGGCCTTGATGTCACTTTGTCGGGCGTGGGTGCCATTACAAAAAAACTTCAAGAAAAAATAAATCAAGGAAACAGGATTATTGTTTTAGATGCGGTTAATGACGAACAGATTGAAATGATTGCTGCAGCAATGGCCAATGTTCAGGGAAACTTGATTGTACCCGTTGACCCTGGCCCGCTAACCGCATATTATTCAAAAGCTTTTTTACACAAAAAAGTCACTGAGGAAAAACTATTAGTGACGGTTGGCAGTGTTACCTCTGTCACAGGAAGGCAGCTCCATTATTTATATGCAAAAACAAATACGGAACCAATTCTTGTTGACCCCCAAGAGCTCGTCCGCTCTGGTGACAGTTGGAATGAAGAAGTGAAACGAGCAGTCAATCTGGGGCTGGAAGCGTTAAAAGGCCAATCGATCCTTATCATAACTACCCATCACCCTATAAACAAACGCCTTGATCTAAAGGCAATGTCTGAGACCAGTAAAGTTTCAGAGGATGCGTTGGCAAAGCGTATTACAGATGGGCTTGCTGCGATAACCTACAAGATCATCCAAAAATCGGAATACAAAATCTCCGGAATCTTTTCAAGCGGCGGAGATGTAACATCTTCACTATGTACTGTTGGCCATGCGAATGGTATAGAGCTTGAAGATGAGGTTCTGCCTCTCACCGCATACGGCAGATTTACAGGTGGACATCTTGATGGCCTCAATGTCGTCACCAAAGGCGGAATGATAGGCGATAACAGGGCAATATATGAAAGCATTAAATTTTTGGAAACAAAGTTGTTAAATCATAAAGGGAGCGTGCTAAATGGTTAATCAAGAAAGAGCATATATCGCAGTACCGATGGGTGATCCGGCAGGAATAGGACCCGAAATCACTGTAAAAGCACTGGATAAAGCTGAAATTTATGACATGTGTAAGCCAGTTGTTGTCGGGAACACCGAAGTAATTAAAAAAGCTTTGGCCGTCACAAACACAAAGCTTGATATACATGAGATTTCTAAACCATCAGAGGGCAAATATGAACATGGCAGCATTGACATCATTCATTTTGACAACCTCAATATGGATACTCTCGAGTGGGGTACTGTCCAGGCTCAATGCGGCCGGGCTGCTTTCGATTTTATTAAAAAATCGGTAGAACTCGCCCTTGATGGTGATGTTACGGCTATTGCTACAACTCCAATCAACAAAGAATCTCTCAAAGCCGGTGAAGTCCCATATATCGGTCATACAGAAATGCTTGAGGATCTGACGAATTCTCACGATCCTTTAACCATGTTTGAAGTGAGGAACATGCGCATCTTCTTCCTGACCCGACATTTATCCTTAAAGGATGCAATTTCTGAAATGACAAAAGAAAGAGTATATGATTACATTGGCCGTTGTGAAGAAGCTTTGCAACGTCTGGGTGTTGAAAATCCGTTGATTGCAGTGGCAGGATTAAATCCTCATAGCGGGGAAAATGGATTGTTCGGCCGTGAAGAAGTTGATGAAATCAAGCCCGGCATCGAAATGGCCGTTGCAGAAGGACACAATGCGGTTGGCCCGGTTCCGGCAGATTCCGTTTTCCATCAAGCTTTGCAAGGCAAATATGATGCCGTTCTCTCCTTGTACCATGATCAAGGTCATATTGCGGCAAAAATGACCGATTTTGAACGGACAATTTCAATCACTAACGGCCTGCCATTCCTGCGTACATCGGTTGACCACGGGACTGCGTTTGATATTGCAGGCAAAAACATCGCAAGCAGTGTCAGCATGGAAGAATGTATCAAACTGGCGGCCAAATATGCTTTGGACTTCCGGTCATAGTATAGTCTTTTTTCCCTCTTGGGAGTAACTCCCGGGAGGGACTATAAAATATTATTTTATTTAGGGGGTTAAAAAATGGCAGAAGTCACAGCTTCAGGCGGACAAATGATGTTAGGCCTAGTATTAGGGGTAATTATTTTAATTTTCTTGGTTTTAAAAACAAAAATCCATGCTTTCTTGGCACTGATCCTTTCCGCTTCCGTTACCGGCCTTGTAGGAGGAATGAAAGCACCAGATGTAGTAAACGCGATTACTGATGGATTTGGTTCCACACTTGGTTCTATAGGTATCGTTATCGGCTTTGGGGTAATGATGGGAAGGATTCTCGAGGTTTCCGGCGCCGCTGAACGAATGGCCTATACAATTGTAAAGATATTGGGAAAGCGCAAGGAAGAATGGGCGCTTGCAATTACAGGCTATATTGTTTCCATTCCAATTTTTGTTGACTCTGCATTTGTTATTTTATCGTCATTAGTTAAAGCGCTTTCCAGGAAAACCGGTAAATCGGTCCTTTCTCTTGGAGTCGCTCTTGGCATCGGCTTAGCCGCCACGCATCATGCCGTGCCGCCGACTCCTGGTCCGCTTGGTGTTGCGGGCATTTTCGGGGTCGATATCGGGATGATGATCCTATGGGGACTTGTGTTGGCAATTCCAATCATCATCGTAGGCGTCCTTTATGCTAAATGGCTTGGCAAAAAGATCTACCAAATTCCGGATGAGACTGGCCTTGATTACATCCGTCCTGAAAAAGAAATTACGGTGGAGGAGTATATGGCTTCCAGTGAATCAAAAAATCTCCCTTCACTTACCCGGGCCACTCTACCGATTATTATTCCTATACTATTGATTTTTGCAAATACGCTTCTTGCGGCACTTGAGTTAACTGGCGGAATTTATGACTATATTACTTTTATAGGTTCACCAATCATCGCAGTCGGTATTGGTTTGATTTTTGCTATTTATGGACTATATGGGCATGTAAAACAATCCGAGGCTCTTGATAGAATGGAAGAAGGTATTCAGACCGCCGGAATTATCCTGCTTGTAACAGGGGCAGGCGGTGCACTGGGCAACGTTTTACGTGCAAGCGGAAGCGGCGATTATATTGCGGAGCAAATTGCAAGCATCCATATGCCTGCCATCCTTATACCATTTATTATCGCTTCGGTTGTTCGCCTTATTCAAGGCAGTGGAACAGTTGCCATGATTACTGCAGCCTCGATTTCCGCTCCTATTTTGACGGGTCTGGATGTAAATATGGCACTTGCTGCACAAGCTGCGGCTCTGGGCGCGATGGTATTCTCGTACTTCAACGACAGTTTATTCTGGGTTATAAATCGTATGCTTGGCATAAAAAATGTTAAAGAGCAGATCCTAACTTGGTCTGTCCCTACAACATTGGCATGGGGAACATCTCTTATCATGCTTTTGATTGTCAATGCGTTTTTTGGATAAAAAAATATATCGGGGGTGTCCGGAAAGTCATAATTTTGACTTTTGGGCACCCCTTTTCATGTTCTAAAACATTGATATTCTGCATTTTTAATTATTGAGTATTAGGGGATTTCCACTTTTAGGACAGCCCCTATATTTAAATTCGAAAGGCTCCTTCACCGATCCTGTGAAGGAGCCTTTGATAATCATTACACCAATTTCTGCCCACAATTCGAGCAGAAGTTCCCGCCGCTCGTCTTCTCTCCGCAGTTCGGACAGAAGTTCGGAATTTTTCCTCCCCCGGATGGCGGCTGTTCGGCCTGGTTCGGGGCACCCTGCGCTTGATTTCCCTCGTTCGGCGCTTGTTGCCCGCCACTTTGATCCTGCATCTGATTCATATTTTTCATCATTTGTCCGGCCATGCCCATTCCCATCATCATTCCGGCCATATCCGCGGCTGTTCCGCCGCCCTTCACCTTTCCGGAAGCGATGCCGTCTGTCATCGATACCTGCTGGTAACGCTGCAAATCGCCGATCATGCCATGCGAAGCGGTTTTTGTGATCATGTCCTGGATTTCTTTCGGATAGTTGAAACTCATGATATTGAACCCTGTAATGGTCATGCCGCTGTCGATAATTTGCATATCAAGATCTGTCTTGATCCCCTGGGCAATTTCAAAAGCATTGGCCTGCAGATTGAACATGTCTTTTCCTTCTTTGGAAATCCACTTCATCAGCAGTTGATCCAGGATGGAAGTGATCCTGATTTTCACATCTTCTACAAGATAGCTGTTTTTTACCCCGGCGATTTTATCAATCAGGGCGATATAATCGTTCACTTTAAAATTGAATGTACCATTTGCGCGGACAGGAATGCCGCCCGGAAGCTGAGGCGAAGGGATGTTAATGGCATTTTTCGTCCCCCACTTCACCGTAAATTCCTTCGTGTTGACGAACAGCACTTCCACCCGCATTCCGCTGTTGAAGCCGAACTTGAATCCCTTTAAAGTCGACAGGAACGGGATAATCTGGGACTCGATGTTATAGTCCCCCTCTTCCTGAAAAATCCCTTCAATTTTACCGTTGTTGATAAAAATGGCGTCCTGGCCAGGCTGGATGATCAGCCGGCTTCCTTTTTTGATTTCGCGGTTGTTCCATTTCCAAAAAATCATATCATCTCTGAATTCTTCCCATTCAACTACGTTGGCAAATTGATTTTTAAAAAATACCATGCTGTGATTCATTCCTTTCGAACCTAGAATTTCCCTCTGCTGCCGCTGTGGGAATGTCCGCCTCTTGTGACCCCTCCGCCGCCACCGCCGCTGAAGCCGCTTCCGCTGCTTTTATTGGAGGGTTTCCTTCTTTTTGTGGTCGTTGTGCGAATATACTGGTCCCTTCTATGATTCACTCTCGTATTCTCGTTATCTTGATACGTGCGGGCATTGACGGTCACTTTTCCGCCTGTATTGAAGGCCATGATACCAACAATTGCCCCGGCAATAGCAAGCGATGCAATAATCTGAAACCATAGATTGAATAATATGTTATCCGGGTCCACTCCCGGCCTGATTCCCATATATTTGGAAGAAGTCTTGATAAAGGACTGAAAAGCTTTGTAGTAATTTCCATCTGAGAGATCCGGGGTGATTTTTTCACGGACAAGGGTTGCCCGGTGATTATCCAGATAGGTTTCCGCCTTATAAAAACCTGCTACGTACACATCCCGATTTTTCATATCGAGCGTCAAAATAGCCGTGTTTCCGTGCGGCTTGTCATAGCCGGGTGCCTGTTCATCATAAAAATCCTGCATGAATTCCACGACATCTTTGTTCTCTTCATTATTGGAGGTCAGTATGATAAAATCCGTATCCCGCTTGGCCCCATGTTTTTCCGCCAATTTTTCAAGCTCTTTGACCTCATTGTCACTTAATAGCCCCGCATCATCAAAGACTCTTTGCTTGGAAGGAGAATCGGCCGCCGCAAAGGCAAAAGGAAATATTAGAAAGAAAGCCATCAGGATCAACGTTTTTTTGAAAAAGCCGCTCTTCACCACAGGCCACCTCCCATTGCCATAGCGGCCAGCTTCAATACTACGAATGACGTCCCCGCAATGCCACCAAACCAGGCGGCCACTTTGGAGTAGCTTATCGGCGGCTTCCCGACCACCTTTCCGGTCTGGCCGTTCATCGCAAAAGTATGTTCCGTTTTATCATAATCATAGTAGACCATCCAGACAGGAAGAAGGACGTAATAGCTGCGGACTTTCTTCGTGTTGATATGCTTATGATTATAACTGACGGAGGAATATCCTGAAATCGTGGAACTGATATACGTATCTATGAATTTCTTAATTTTGGATTCGACCCGGGGATACAATTGTTTATCGTCGTAGTTATATTTTTCCGCAATATATCCCGCCAAATAGGGGGTTTTGAAATCCTTTAATTGATCATAAGGAAAAGGCTCCAATTTATCCATGATTTTGTCGTCCATTTTTTCGGATGCATCAACGGGGACCTTAACATAAGACAGGTCTATATCCCGGTACACATCGTAATATTTCGTTTCAGTGTATTCATAATCTCCTCTTGTGTACTTTCTCACCTTCGTTCCGACCGCTTCAACCTTCGCCTTTGTATTTAAATCATAAAGCCAAAAAGGGACATACATCCCGGTGATACCCTTGATCCGGTCGGCTGTCATGAATCCTTTTGGAGTCAGGCGCCCGTTTCGGCACCATTTTTTAAAAGCCTGCATCGCTTCTTCCTTGCTGATGGTAAAAGGAATCACCTTTGCCGGAGCCAAAGCACCGGAAAGACGTTCCTGCAAAACCACCCCAGCTCCGCAAAAGCTGCACGTCGTCGCCGCAGTCTCGGCCTCTGTAATCAGCATTGCACCGCAGTTTTCACAGTGATATTCCTTCGCTTCATCCTCGGAAAATACCGGTGTCTTTAAGTCCTCTGAAAAATCTTCTATTTGATCCTGTCTTCCGCAGCTTTGACAGGTCAGCATTCCTGATTCACTGTCAAAAGCCATATCATCACCGCAGTTCGGACACTTATAATGAGTGACCAATGAGATCCCCCCCTCCCTTTTTCACACAAAACAGGCCGAGAGCTGCAGCCCGGGCTACAGCTCTGTCTGTAAGTCGGTTATTCGTTTAATGAGCGCTGTTTATTCTT
This sequence comes from Siminovitchia fortis, assembly GCF_007681465.1. Lineage (NCBI taxonomy): Bacteria > Bacillati > Bacillota > Bacilli > Caryophanales > Bacillaceae > Siminovitchia > Siminovitchia fortis. Next base: position 2,213 of record NZ_VEKZ01000073.1, on the reverse strand, counting down.
TATTTTTGATTTGCTCCTTCAACGCAGCCAGTTCATCTTCCACATCCGGTCTACTATCATATTTCTCCGTCAAATCTTTTATGTCATCTTTTGGGGCTGCATTTAATTCGGCCATGGCATTCGCCTCGTCCAATGCTTTCTCCACTTTCTCTTCCATTCTATTGAATGCAGACATGGACCGGTTGGCCCCGGATACCGAGGAACCGATTTTATTCAGCCTTTCCTGCGTTTTCGCTACGGCCATCTTGCTTTTGATCATCGTTCTGCGTGCCTCCAGCTCGCCGATATCAGAAACAAGCTTGTCATGCATCTCCCTCATCCGGACCGCATTGGAAGCTGCCAAACTATAGGCCTGCTGCAATTCCGCTTCTTTTTCGGCCAGGGAGGCCTTCTTCTCTAAAAACTTCCGTGCATCATCATCATTTCCTGCTTCCAAGGCTTTGACCGCGTAATTCTGCATCTTTTCAATCTCTGTCGAACATTCATTGAGCGCCCGTTTTGACCGCTGTTCCTCCGCCATAACCGAAGCAGTTTCAGCTTTCACCTTGCCCAAATCACTGTTCAGGTTTCTCATATACTGATCGATCATTTTCTCCGGATTCTCCGCCTTGTCCAATAATGCATTGATATTGCTCGACATAATATCTTTAAACCTTGATAAAATACCCATTACAGCCACCCCTTAAAAATTATTCTAAACATATATACTGGGTGAGGGGAGGAAAAGATTCATTTTAGAAAAAAACTGATTAAAAAATTAACGCACTCACGAGGAGTGCGTCAAAAAGCACCGTCGATGACCTCCGGCTTTACACCATTTTAATCCACACACTCATGGGGAGTGCGACGTCAAACACGCCTTTATATCCCACTACGTTCAGATATTTCAATCCACGCTCTCACGTGGAGTGCGACGATTACCCAAATTTTTCTAGTAGCCTTTTCATATTCTGATTTCAATCCACGCACTCACGAGGAGTGCGACGGGATTTGAGTGAAAAAGCAAAGCAGGATTTCCGTATTTCAATCCACGCACTCACGAGGAGTGCGACATGAAACTGTGGAAAGACATGCACCTGTCGATTGAAATTTCAATCCACGCACTCACGAGGAGTGCGACCCGATTCCCATGATCACCTCATCCGCCGCCATTGGATTTCAATCCACGCACTCACGAGGAGTGCGACTGCTATTGAGCCGCCAGCCAAGATGTAATTATCATATTTCAATCCACGCACTCACGAGGAGTGCGACGGGTTATTCTCGATGAAGTGGGAGCCGAAGAACTGATTTCAATCCACGCACTCACGAGGAGTGCGACCGCAATCGAAAGATACGGTCAACGGGATTTTTCTATTTCAATCCACGCACTCACGAGGAGTGCGACAGCATGACCATAATCAAATACATTGAACTGGAGGATTTCAATCCACGCACTCACGAGGAGTGCGACAGGTGCTCGTCCGAATATACGTTAGCATTTCCGGAATTTCAATCCACGCACTCACGAGGAGTGCGACGTGCGACGGGATGCTGACACTATGTGTATGAGACGATTTCAATCCACGCACTCACGAGGAGTGCGACACAATGCGCGTTCTTCGGGTCGTCGATAGGTAGAGCATTTCAATCCACGCACTCACGAGGAGTGCGACGCCATATTTGTTTCCGGATATATCTTTTGCGAGACATTTCAATCCACGCACTCACGAGGAGTGCGACACGCAGTCGAAATACGGAATAGGCTACGGCAAGCAATTTCAATCCACGCACTCACGAGGAGTGCGACGAAGCACAGTGGAATGCGTTAGTAGCTCGAGTAATTTCAATCCACGCACTCACGAGGAGTGCGACACTGACGAGTCGTTAAAAACGGAAGAAACGAAGGAAATTTCAATCCACGCACTCACGAGGAGTGCGACGCAAATCGAAGTCTTGCGTAACACCGTCACAGGTATTTCAATCCACGCACTCACGAGGAGTGCGACTTGATTCGAAGCCAGCCGCCGCCTCCAAGTCGAATTTCAATCCACGCACTCACGAGGAGTGCGACCTCAAAAACACGGTAATCGTTACGGAAGCTGTCGATTTCAATCCACGCACTCACGAGGAGTGCGACGGCTAGGAAACTTTGTGTACGGACCGACTGTTGTAAACTAGCACATTATTTCAGACACCTAATTTCAAATTAACTCCGGTGAAAAACCTGAAAT
>NZ_VEKZ01000072.1:0-14857 GCF_007681465.1 Siminovitchia fortis | reverse complement strand
TTTATCTCATTGCGGAGTGCTCCAGTTTGTACGTCGCTAAACGGGCGCTTGCGCTTTTCTTAATCACAATCAATTTATTATTTTATCTCGAAAATTCCCTCTCTATTTCCTCGATAACTTCTTTGGCTATATCCAAAAACATTTCAACCGCTTCCTTTTTTACATTGTTTTTCACTGTCACCATATTTAAGGTGGTGGTGATGGGTGGATCAGAAAGCTCCGCCAATGGAGGGAGAGCAACCCCGACGCTTTTTAAAACGGATTTAGGAGGAAACGCTATCCCCATTCCCGCATTGACCATTCCCAGCATAGGAAGGGTTTCCGTGCCCCAGTAGATGATATTTGGGGCAATCTCTCTTTTCTTACATTCCATGATGATGGTGTCCGAAATATTATATTCAAAGGAAGAATGGTGAAGGAGAAATTTTTCATCCTTTAATTCTTCCAACCTTACGGATTTTTTTCCTTCAAGTGGATGGCCGGGAGGCAGCGCAACCATCACTGGTTCGGTAAACAGCTTAGTTGTGATTAAATCGTCCCTATTATAAACATTTCGCACGATGCCTATATCGAGCTTATGAAAGCGCAGATGTTCGAGAATGTAAGGGGGTGATCCTTCCTTTACATGAGTCACAATATTGATGGAGTGATCATTCATTCGTTTGATCACTTCCGGGATTAATGAAAAATTGGCCACTGCGGCACATCCGATAGATACAGTTCCGCGATGGTCCTGCTGAAATTCCCGTGCTTCTTGAAGAATAGCCTCTGAACTCGCCAACAGCTCTATTCCCCGCTGATAGACCAATTGGCCGGGGTCTGTCAAATATAGGCGTTTTCCTTCCCTTCTGAATAATTGTATTCCAATTTCATCTTCGAATTTTTTCAACAGCATACTTAAAGGCGGCTGAGTCATATTAAGGGCCTTGGCTGCTTTTGACACGGTTCCATTTTCAACGACAGCGATAAAATACTTCAGCTTTTGAATATCTATGAAAATCACCTATATATATAAAATGTATATTTATTAATTTTATTATATATTTCACATTTATAAAAATTCAAGATAATATTTAAATATAAATAGCACTCTTGGCATTCTTAGTTAGGAAGGTAGATTGAAAACGCTGTACTTTTTCGGAACGGGATGCCAAACATGTAAGTAATTTGAACGGTTTGGGGGAATAAAAAGTGGATTCTTTATCCATGTGGGAGGCAACAGCCGGTGAACGGAAAAGCCGGCCGGCACTGGTGGACGACAAGCATTGTGATGTGGTGATTATCGGCGGTGGCTTTTCAGGTCTGTCGACTTCTTATCACTTGCAAAAAATGGGACATAAAACGATTGTATTGGAAAAGAATAGGGTCGGATATGGCGCCAGTGGAAGAAACGGCGGTGAGCTGCTTTCTGGATATCATGGCACGATGGAATCATTTGCGCAGAAAAAAGGCTTTGAAACGGCAAAAACTATGTGGGAGCTATCCCTTGACTCCATCGATTTGGTAGAAAACATATCAAAGGAAAACGGGATCTCTTGTGACCTTGTAAGAAAAGGGGATATCCGCCCCGCTTACAAAATCTCTCATTTGGATAGATTCAAAAGAGATCAGGAATATCTGGCGGAGAAGTTAAATTTTCACGAAATATCAATCATTGGCCGATCCGAAATGAAAACTGAATTGAATACAGATTTTTACCATGGAGCACGGATCAATGAAAGGGGAGCACATTTTCATCCGTTGAAATTCGCCCTCGGCCTGGCAGATGCGGTAGAGAATTTGGGCGGTACAATATTCGAGAATTCAGAAGCTGTTCATATTCAAAAAGACTCAGCGAGCAAGGCCATCGTCACAACGCCCAAGGGACGGGTCATAGCAGACGAAGTGGTAATAGTGACAAATGCCTATGCAGGAAACCTGAATAAGACGTTAAAAAAATCGGTCATTCCTGTGGAAAGTATCATGATTGCCACCGAACCATTGACAGAAGAACTTATGCAGGATTTAATACCAAAAAATCGGGCTGTCTCTGATTCAAAGAACCTATTATACTATTTCAGAAGAACAGCCGACAACCGCATGGCTTTCGGAGGTTCAGGAAGAGCATTTGGCAAGAAGGCCCAAAGGATGCTGTTCGATAATTTGCGGGAAGGCATGGTCACTGTTTTTCCTCAATTGAAGGATGCGCGTGTCGAGTACCGCTGGGGAGGAAAAGTCGGATTTACCCAGGATTTTCTCCCATATATCGGCCAGTTGGAAGACGGAACCCATTTCGCCTTCGGTTATTGCGGTAAGGGAGCAGCCATGGCCGTCATGGCAGGAAAAGTTCTTGCCGAAACCATTAGCCATCCTGAGCGTGTGAATAACCCGCTCAAAAAAGAAAACTTGCGCCCGATTCCTTTTCACAGCCAGCACGCAAAGGGTGTGGGACTCATGAAATTTTATATGGCATTTCAGGATAAGTACGGGAAATAAGGCTTGCGGGTTCTCCGCAGGCTTTTTTTTAGTGAAAAAACATGGCAGAACGTTTTCGTGTCCGCAGAACAGCCCAAATCTGTCATAATTAGAGATAGCAAATTGCTTATAGTAGGTGAGAGGGGCTGAACATAAACATGAACTTTGAAACCATTATTGTCGGAGCGGGCTCCATGGGGATGGCCGCGGGATATTTTCTTGCAAGCCAAGGAAAGAAGGTGCTGCTGATCGATGCCTTCGATCCTCCGCATACAGAGGGTTCCCATCATGGAGAGACAAGGATTATCCGCCATGCCTACGGCGAGGGGGAAAATTATGTTCCGATGGCGCTCAGGGCACAAGAGCTGTGGCTTGCGCTTGAAGAAAAATCAAATAAAAAACTGTTTCTTAAAACCGGCGTATTAAATGCCGGAGACCCGGATTCCCAATTTATTAAAAATGTCAAAAAGAGCGCGCAAAACTATTCGTTGCCTGTTGAAGTTATGACTGCAGCGGAAATGAATGAAAAGTGGCCGGGATTCCGATTCCCAAATGATTACGCCGGCTGTTTTGAGAAAAATTCCGGTGTGCTCATGGTTGAAGAATGCGTTCGGGCGTACCGTGAATTAGCCGAAAAAGCTGGCGCAGTCCTAAGGACAAACACGATTGTAAAATCAATCGAAGCTGCTGGCTCTTCGGTTACAGTAAAAACGGACAGCGAAACGTTTACAGGTGAAAAACTGATTGTCACTGCCGGAAAAGGGACAGGTCCCATCCTTTCCACTTTGGGACTTGAGTTGCCGCTTCAGCCGATGAGAAAAACTTTCTCCTGGTTCGACTCTAATGAAAATATTTATCGTGAAGGCAAATTCCCGGCTTTTGCGGTCAATTATCCGAATTCGGATGAACTGTATTATGGGTTTCCGAGCATTGATGAAGCGGGTGTGAAAATCGGCCGCCACGACGAAGGGCAGCCTGTGCAGCCGTGGGAGAAACTTGCCGGCTACGGTGCATTCCCGGAAGATGAGGGGGACGTAACGGGATTCGCCGATCAGTTCATGTCACAAAAGCTTCCGGTGAAATACGGTAAAACATGTGTCTACACTAATACGCCCGACAGCGATTTTATTATTGACAAGCATCCAGAATTTAAAAATGTATTCTTTGCCTGCGGATTTTCCGGCCACGGATTCAAATTCGCCAGTGCCGTCGGAGAGATTTTGAGCCAGCTGGCAGTGGAAGGAAAAAGCAAACTGGACATTTCGGACTTTTCATTGGAGAGGTTTAAATAAGTGAGCCGCTTGTCAGCGGCTTTTGCCATTTTGAGTGAAAAAACTTTATTTCGAATGACATCTAAAAGTGAAGGAATGGCTTATACGGCTGCAGATAGTGAATTCTGTTTAAATTTTATCTACCCTTTGCAAGAAAATTCTATATAATAGGTTTAAGTAAGGGCACTGCAGTGTTCCCGCGGGGCCCATTAAAAGATGGAGGCGAAACATTCAATGTCTAATGATCCTGAGATTTTATTGGATAAGGAAAAAGAAAATCAGCCGAAAATAAAGGTGGAAAGAAAGGAAGGGGAACCAACCCCTGCTTTCAAAGGGGCTTCTTGGGCGGCGCTGTTAGTAGGAGTTACGGCTTATCTCATAGGCTTGTATAATGCGGCAATGCAACTGAACGAAAAAGGATATTACTTTGCAGTTTTGATATTCGGGCTCTATTCAGCGGTATCATTACAAAAAGCGGTAAGAGATAAAGATGAGGGGATACCGGTTACGAATATTTATTATGGGATTAGCTGGTTTGCACTTATTGTATCGATTGCATTAATGGCCATCGGTTTATACAATGCAGGAAGCATTGTTCTAAGCGAAAAGGGATTTTATGGAATGGCATTTGTCCTTAGTTTGTTTGCAGCCATAACCGTTCAGAAGAATATTAGAGATACACAGAAAGCAAGAGAAAGAGATTGATTGTGTATTAAACGAGCACTTTACTAAGAGGGTTTTCAATTGAAAATCCTTTTTTTGTTGTTTAGCGTATAAAATGCTCAGGTTTGTGAGTAACTTATTTGTCACTTAATGCTACGTCCGGCTCCAGCGCCTATCGACTAGCAGACTTCACGCTTCTTCCTACGATAAGTCAACATCGCTCCGCTCCGCTGCGCGTGTTTCCTTTATCTCGTCAGAAGCGCTCCAGTCTGTACGTCGATAAACAGGCGCTTGCACCTTTGTTCTTGTTTTCAAATGATGATGTGAATTCCTCTCCGGATTGACGGTCGCTTTAACGGATTAAAAGGTTGATGCTATAAAGAAAAAACGCGTTGAAGCATGTGTTTGCGCGGAATTTTCATTTGTATTAAGCTGGCAATGAATAAGTGGATTTTTATAAAAATTGCTCTAAAAAAGGATAAAGGAGCTGTAGATAATGACAATGACAGAGACAAAGCAATTTGATGCAGAATCGCAGTTTCCCATGCTTCAGATTGTGGATCATGAGGGAAATCTTGTGAATGACGCGTTTAAAGGTGAAATCACAAGGGAAATGGCTCAAAGGTTTTACCGGCAGCTTAAGACGATGCGGCTATTTGACAGGAAAGCGGTAAACCTTCAGCGCCAGGGACGATTGGGAACTTATCCGCCGTTTGAAGGGCAGGAAGCGGCCCAAGTTGGAAGCGCTTTAGCCCTTGGTGACGAAGATTGGATGTTTCCGACTTACAGGGATCATGCGGCTATGATTACATTTGCAAACTCTTATTATATTTTATCGAATTGGAATGGCCGGATTGAGGGGAATGTACCGCCAAACGGCAAAAAGATCCTCCCGCCGTCTGTACCGATTGCCACACAGCTTCCGCTTGCAGCAGGTGCAGGAATGGCGGCCAAATATAAAGGGGATGCAACAGTTTCTATTGCCTATTTCGGGGATGGAGCCACATCAGAGGGCGATTTCCATGAAGGGATGAATTTTGCAAGCGTATTCAAAGCGCCCGTCGTGTTTTTCAACCAGAACAATGGTTATGCGATTTCTGTTCCGATTGAAAGGCAGATGAATTCAAAAACAATCGCCCAAAAATCGTTAGCTTACGATATGCCGGGTGTCCGCATTGACGGGAACGATATTTTCGCAGTTTACTTTGAAACGAAAAAGGCGTTGGAGCATGCGCGAAGCGGCGAAGGCCCGACATTAATTGAAGCGGTTACATGGAGATACGGCGCCCATACAACAGCGGATGACCCGAAAAAATACCGCGATCAGCAGGAAAGTGAAGAGCGTAGAAAGTATGACCCGGTCACACGCCTTGAGCTGTTCATGAAGAAGAATGGCTATTGGGACGAAGCTTGGGCACAGAAAATCGAAGAAGAAGCAACGGAGGAGATCGAGGCCGCGGTCAAAGAAATGGAGATGATGCCTCCGCCGGATGTAAACGATCTTTATGATCATATGTTTGAAAAAGCTCCATGGCCGATTGCAGAACATAAACAACAATATTTGGAACATTTGAGAGGTGAGAAATAGGATGCTTGCTACTGCGACAAAACAAATGACGCTGATCCAGGCAGTTACGGACGGTTTGCGAACAATGCTGAAAGAAAATGAGGAAGTGCTTGTTCTAGGGGAGGATGTTGGAAAAAACGGCGGCGTTTTCAGGGCGACGGATGGACTTCAGGAAGAATTCGGAGAAGACCGGATCATTGATACACCGTTGAGTGAAGCTGGAATCATCGGCACATCTATCGGGATGGCGATGTACGGGTTGAAGCCGGTAGCGGAAATTCAATTCCTGGGCTTCGTTTATCCAGCCTATGAGCAGATCATGACCCATGCAACCCGCATGCGCTATCGTTCTATGGGGAATTTTACGGTACCCATGGTGATCCGCGCACCATATGGGGCTGGGGTGCGGGCCCCTGAAATCCACTCGGACAGTGTGGAAGCACTATTCACCCATATGCCCGGGATCAAGGTGGTTTGCCCGTCAAATCCTTATGATGCCAAAGGACTCCTCATATCAGCCATTGAAGATCCCGACCCGGTCCTGTTTTTGGAATCACTTCGCCTGTACCGCTCGGTAAAAGGAGAGGTGCCGGAAGGAAAATATACCGTGGAAATCGGAAAAGGGGCCCGCTTGAAAGAAGGCGATGACGTCACGATTATCGCTTGGGGAGCGATGATCCCGATCGCTATGAAAGCTGCGGAAGAGGCGGAGAAAAAAGGCATCACCTGCGATGTGATTGACTTGCGGACCTTATATCCGATTGACAAAGACATCATTGCCGAATCGGTTCAAAAGACGGGACGCTGCGTCGTTGTCCATGAAGCGCACGGTACCGGCGGGCTCGGAAATGATATCGTTTCGATCATCAATGATACATCTTTCTTATATATGAAAGCTCCGATTGAGCGGGTCACGGGGGCAGACGTCCATGTTCCATTCTGGGCTTTGGAAGAACATTACCTGCCTACTCCTGCACGTGTCAAAGAAGCGATTGACAAAGTCATCAATTTTTAAGGAGGGATTTTGAATGATCGAGGTAAAATTGCATGATATTGGCGAAGGGATGACAGAAGGGGATATTATATCGTACCTTGTGAAAGAAGGCGACCGTGTCAGCGTTGACCAGCCGCTTGTCGAGGTTCAGACGGAAAAAATGGTGGCGGAACTGACTTCGCCGGCAAATGGTACCGTCAAAGAGATCCTGATTGATGTAGGCAAAACGATTACTGTCGGCACAACCATTTTAACGATCGCTTCGGAGCAAGGGGCTGATCCGGCACCTGCGAAGGAGGAAACCGCGGCAACGGTGGCGCCGGCCGCACCTTCGCAAAAATCGATGATCATGGAAAGGCCGAAGGGTGCTCCGCTTTCCAACAGGGTGAAAGCAGCTCCATACACGAGGAAAGTGGCCAGGGAACATGACGTGGATATTACACTTGTTGAAGGAACAGGGCGTGCAGGCCGGATTACGGTCGAGGACGTTCTCCGCTATGTGGAAGAAAGAGATAACGGCAAGACAAAAGCGGCAGCTGCACCCGAAAAAACGCCTTCCGTTGAAAAAGAACCCGTTCATCAGCCTGAAGAGGAGTTTGACACAATCCCATTCAAAGGCCGCCGCAAGCAAATTGCGATGAAAATGAGCCAGTCTCTCTTTACCATCCCGCATGTCTGCCATTATGAAGAAATCGACATGACCGAGCTGCTTGATTTCCGCAAAGAGCTGAAAGCGATGGATGAAAACATATCTGTTGCCGCATTTTTCATCAAGGCGCTGGCGATTGCTTTAAAAGAGTACCCGGTTTTTAATGCCAAACTGGATGAAGAGAACGAAGTGATCCGCCTTGAAAAATCGGTTCATATGGGAATTGCGGCGGATGCGGAAGAAGGGCTGATCGTTCCGGTCGTCCGGGATGCGGATAAAAAATCGCTGCGCGCAATCCATCAGGAAATGAAGGAATTGACGCAAAAAGCGAAAGAGAACAAGTTGACGGTAAAGGAAATCACAGGCAGCACTTTTACCATAAGCAATGTAGGCCCAATGGGAAGTATTGGCGCAACGCCGATCATCAATTATCCTGAAACCGGTCTCATGGCGTTCCATAAAACAAAAAAGATGCCTGTGGTTAATGAGCACGATGAAATTGTCATCCGTTCCATGATGAATGTGACGATGACGTTTGATCACCGTGTCGCCGATGGCGGTACAGCGATCGCTTTTACAAACCGGTTTAAATCCCTGATTGAAAATCCTAAAAAATTGATGTTGGAGCTTGTCTAACATAAATTGAATGGAGGAAAAAAGAAATGGCAAAACAGCTTGAAAAGTCATCAATCGGCAATGAGGATATTTTTCAAAAGATAGCGAATCATGAGCAGGTTGTATTCTGCAATGACCCGGCTTCCGGTCTGCAGGCGATCATCGCAATCCACGATACGACACTTGGCCCTGCATTGGGCGGGACCCGCATGTATCCATATAAAAGTGTGGATGAAGCGCTTGAAGATGTACTTCGCCTGTCAGAAGGAATGACGTATAAATGCGCTGCCGCCGATATCGATTTCGGCGGCGGGAAGGCGGTTATCATCGGCGACCCGGAAAAGGATAAATCCCCTGCTTTATTCCGTGCGTTCGGCCAATTCGTCGAATCGCTGAACGGAAGATTTTATACCGGTACTGATATGGGAACGACAATGGATGATTTTGTCCATGCACAGAAAGAGACGAATTTTATCAACGGTATTCCTGAACAGTACGGCGGAAGCGGCGACTCATCTATTCCTACATCCAAAGGGGTGGTCTACGCGCTGAAGGCGACAAACCAGTACTTGTTTGGCAACGACAGCCTTTCAGGCAAAACATATGCCATCCAGGGGCTCGGTAAAGTGGGGTATAAGGTTGCGGAGCAGCTCCTTGAAGCCGGTGCAAAGATTTATGTAACGGATATTCATGAGAGCGTCCTGCATTCTATCAAGGAAAAATCAAAAGAGCTCGGCGGTTCAGTAATAATCGTAAAAAGTGATGAAATTTACGGCGTAGATGCAGATGTATTTGTTCCATGTGCAATGGGCGGTATCATTAACGACGATACCATTCCTAAGTTAAAGGTGAAAGCCGTTGTGGGATCAGCCAATAATCAGCTCAAAAATCTCCGCCATGCCAATGTGCTGAACGAAAAAGGAATTTTGTATGCACCTGATTATATCGTCAATGCCGGCGGGTTGATCCAGGTGGCTGACGAACTGTACGGGACAAATAAGGAACGGGTATTGCTCAAGACGAAAGAAATTTATCGTTCCCTCCTGGAAATTTTCAAGCAGGCAGACCTTGACTGCATCACGACAGTGGAAGCCGCAAACAGAAAATGTCAAAAGACGATTGAAGATCAGCGGAACCGCAATAGCTTCTTTTCAAGGGGACGCAGGCCGAAGTGGAATATAAAAGAGTAACTTTGAAAACGCAATCAACGGAAAGGAAGCTAAGCAGATGAACAAATATGAAACAATCGATCTAATGGAGGTGGCCAATAACGGGGCCACCCCTCCGAATTGTGACCTTACCCTGCAGATCAAGCCTGTTTATGCAAAGGGTGGAAAGTCGAAAGGAATTTGGGAAGTGGACGAAAAATTCCTGAACGGGCTCGGCGTAACAATGGGCGGATACCTTGCTTCAGCGGCTGACATCATGATGGCATATGCCATTTCGTCACAGCTGCAGGAAAGCCAGACATTTGCGTCCATTGATCTGCATACGACTTTCCACCGCCCGGTTTTTCCGGGAACTGTAGAGGTGTATGCATCTGTTGAAAGGCTTGGCAGAAAAGTGGCGTATCTGACGGCGGAGTTGGTGCAGAATGATAAAAAGGTGGGCAACGCGGTTTCTTCTGTCATGATCATTGAAAAGTAAAGAAGATTTTGGAAAGAGGACAATTGAACTTTAAGAGGCGTTTGAAGTGTATAATAGAAAAATCAGTTCATTCGTTGCATTAATACACGGAGGTTTTCATTCTTCATGAGTTCTCAAAAGCAATTAAACATATATTATGCCTTGGCTCCCATTGTGATTCTCACCATTTTAGCGGCGTTGTCCATCTTCAAATGGGATGCAGGCATGTTCATTCCTTTGTTGGGCGGTATTGTGGCAAGCGCAATTGTCGGGCTTATGGCAGGATTTAAATGGGCAGAACTGGAAAAATTCATTGCCCAGGGGGTCGCTAGGGCCTTGCCTGCCATTTTCATCCTTTTCCTTATCGGTGCCATCATAGGCACATGGATTTTAAGCGGCGTAATTCCAACTATCATTTACTATGGCCTCGGAATGCTCAGCCCGAAAATTTTTCTTCCGGCGGTCGCTCTAATAACTGGGATTGTTTCCATGACGCTTGGAAGCTCGTTCACTTCCCTTGCAACAGTTGGACTTGCCTTGATGGCCATCGGGTCGGGTTTAGGCTTCCCAGCACCTATTGTTGCCGGGGCGGTTATTTCCGGTGCCTTTTTGGGAGATAAGCTTTCGCCGTTGTCAGATACAACCAATATTGCACCGGTTATGGCGGATACAGATTTATTCAGTCATATCCGCCATATGATGTGGGATACGATTCCGGCATTTGCGATTTCCCTCATACTCTATTGGCTGGTCGGCCTGAATTATTCCACCGTAACCACATCAGAAGGGAAAGTCCTGGAGATCATGCAGGGATTGGACAAGCTGTTTTTCATCAACCCGCTGCTTTTGATTTTGCCGTTGTTTACTGTATATATAGTTTATAAGCGGCTTCCCGCTGTTCCTTCGCTCATTTTCATCATTGCGCTGGGAGCCTTGGCCGCTTTGTTCGTTCAAGGAAGCAATATCACTCAAATGGTAAATGTGATGACGGACGGCTACAAAGTTGATTCCGGAATAGAAACAATCGATTCATTGCTCAACCGGGGAGGAATCACCTCCATGCTGCCAACCATTGGTCTTGTCGTGTTGGCGACAGGCTTGGGTGGAATACTGGATGGAACCGGAGCATTCAAACGAATTATCGAGACGGTGGCAAATAGAATTAAAAGTACTGGTTCACTGATTTTATCTACCATTGCATCAACCTTTCTAGTCGGCGCGGCAAGTGGGGAACAATACTTGTCGATTATCCTTCCGGCCAGAACTTTCCGGGATAAATATAAAGAACGGGGTCTTGACACAAAAAATCTGTCCAGGTGTGTGGAAGCGGCCGGAACGGTCGGCATTAACTTGATTCCTTGGAGTGTAACGTCACTTTTTGCCTCCCAGGTATTGGGCGTCAGCCCTACGGCCTTTATTCCATTCATCTTTTTCGCTTTCCTTGTCCCCGCCATTAATATCGTCTACGGATATTTGGATATTTCCATTGCGAGAAAAGATTATTCCCACGAGGGATTTTCCAAACAGGGACTTGCAAAAAATTCAACACTTAAAGGGATTATGTAGCAGTGTTTTAAAAGCCACTTCACTCAATTTTGGGTGAGTGGCTTTTTTTGCTTTTGTTCTTTTTTACCGTTTATTTCTCTTGGAAGCTATTATTTCCCCCCTTCTGTGACCGAAAGTGCAATTCTCATACAATTTGTATAAACTTGTTTATTTAAGTCTATACAATGTGATAATTGTATAGTGTTTTTTCAAAAAATATAATGATTAAGATATTTTCTTTTTCATAATAAAACGATTGGAAGCGCTTGCCAAAAGAATAATAAAATTGCTGAAGGTTCATTTTCAGAAAAAAGAAGAGGAAAAAGTATGATACTATTAATACAGCGCTTTCATTCCGGACGATCAAGGGGGAATTTCTATGAATAAAGTGCAGTATGTTCCACAAGTTGAAGGTTTGTCTTTGCAGAATGTTTTTGAAGCCCGAAAAAAAGTGTATCAAATCGTTAAACCTACTCCATTTATCCATTCCATACCATTGTCAGAACACAGCTCTTCTTCTATTTTTATCAAACTCGAAAATTTTCATGAAATCGGCGCCTTTAAAGTAAGGGGGGCCGCAAATAAAATTTTAAATTTATCCAATGAAGAAAAAAAGAGAGGGGTCGCCACGTTTTCAACGGGAAACCACGGCCTTGCTGTAGCTTATGTGGCCAAAAAGCTGGGGATTGAGGCTACTGTATGTATCTCCCCAAGGGTCCCAAAGGCAAAAGTGGATGCCATCCGCAGGGCGGGAGCGAAAATTGAAATCGTGGGAAACAGCCAGGATGACGCGGAAAAGTATTGCTATGAACTGGAGGAAAAGCATGGTCTTACGGTCATTAAGCCGTTCGACGACGCTGACATCATTTCAGGCCAGGGGACCATCGGCCTGGAAATGGCGGAAGAAGTCCCCGACCTTGAAGCGGTAGTTGTCCCGCTCTCAGGCGGTGGGCTGTTCGCCGGGGTTGCGCTTGCTCTCAAATCCTACAATCCATCCATTCAAGTGATTGGCGTCTCAATGGAGCGCTCACCCGTCATGTATGAGAGTATCAAAGCAGGAAAGCCGGTTGTTTTAGAAGAACAGCCGACACTTGCCGACAGTTTGCTTGGCGGAATCGGATTGAACAATGAATACACTTTTGAATGTGTGAAACAGTACGCTGATGACTTGGTCCTTGTTTCCGAGGAAGAAATTGCTGAAGCAATGGGATTTATGGCTGGAGAACACCGGATGATTGTCGAAGGGGCGGCAGCAACAGGTGTTGCAGCGATTTTAACCAAAAGGCTGAAATCTGAATTTGCCAAAATAGGCACAATCATCACGGGGAATAATGTAGATCTCTCTGTTATTTCAAAGATAATGCAAGATTACGAGTTTCAGCGGCAGAAATAACATAAGTCAGAGGGGGATGGAATGTGAACTTGTCATTGGAGGATGTCCTTGCATTTCCTATTTTTGAAACGGCGAAAATCATCTCGGGTAAAAATGAGCTGGGAGCAAAAACAGTCGAGTGGGTGTCGGTCATCGAGAGCCCGGTAGAAAATTTTGTACGTGAAAACGAACTGGTCCTTAGCACAGGAATTGGCTGCTATACGGATCCGCATTTGTTTTTTGATTTTGTAAAAGATGTCTATGAATCAGGAGCCTCTGCGCTGGCCATCGCAACGGGACATTATATTTACCGGATTCCTGAAGAAATCGTTGATTTTGCACAAAAAAATAAGTTTGTGATGATAGACTTGCCTTGGGAAGTCAGATTTGCCGATATCATTCATGAGTTAACAAGCGCTATCAACAGGCTCCAGCAGGACGAGCTGCTCAGGCTCAAAGAAGTCCAGCAAGAGTTAATAGAGATGTATTTAACTAAAAAGCCATTTTCATCCATTGTTTCTGTTATAGAAAAAGAACTTGGGCTTCCGGTGCTTGTCATGAATAACAAGGGAAATGTAGCAGGCGGTTCAGCCAAATTACGAGATGTCTGGCGAATGTGGAATGATATGAAAACAAGTGAGGAAGCGGAGGAATCCCATCATCCGATTTTTTCCAAAATGAAACAGGCAGAATCAAAAGATGCACAACTGTTTCATATGAATATTCAGTCGAGCGAGCAGAACCAAGGAGATTTTTTCGTTGTGGCGCCGCCCTCCTATAAGATGAAATTGCGGGAGGCCAATCTCATTGAGCAGGCGGTGATGGTCTGTGCATTATGGCTGACAAGTGAAAATGCCGTCGCCGAGAATAAAAATATCCGGCAAAAAGAATTCGTTCTGAGCCTAACAAGAGAAGATGAAGCTTCCGAACAAACTATAAGAGAAGAAGCACAAGGTCTTGGCTTCGATATAGATTTGCCGTATGAATGTCTGATCGGCTACCCCGAAAACTTGGAATCACTGTTTTACCAGGATCCCAATCATAATCATCAGACGAAAAAGTCATGGCTGGATAAAATGATGGCTTATATTGAAATGGAATTGGCCGATGCCGCCCAATCTATTCAACGCCAAGTCATGTATGCCCGGGAAGATGACAAGATGATCATTTTTCTCCAAGCCAGCGAATCCGTTACCCAGTCTTCTTCGAACGGAACGGTTAACCAGTTTTTGGATTTGGTTGACCGAAGGTTGAACAAGCTTCTTCCTGGGGTTGTCGTTTCGTGGGGCATTGGAAAACATGCAGATGGAGTCATGTCTTTTTACAGAAGTTACAATAAAGCGGCTTCTGCGTTGGAAGTGGGAAGAAAGCAAAAAGGTACCGGAAAACGGTATCATTTTGACAATACCAAAATCAGCAGGTTGATTTTGAATCTATCAAAAAATGAAGAAGTGCAGGAAATAACGATGTCAACCATATCTCCTTTAGTCGAATATGATGAAAAAAGAGAAATGGACCTGATCAATACCTTTATTGTGTACAACGAAAATGCCGGGAATGTGAGCCAAGCGGCACGTGTCCTTAACCTGCACCGACAGTCGCTCCTATACAGGCTCAGAAAAATTGAATCATTGACGAATCTCTCATTGACCAATCCGGATGATGTCTTTTTACTGGATTTCAGCATTAAAATATGGATGAGCAGCGGGAATAGAATCGATCAACATCATTTATAACATAGCGAATCAGTCTGACGTAGGCTGATTCGCTATTTTCATAGGCGGTTTAATCAAATTGTATAAAAACAGTTAAACAAAATTCATACAGTTTCAATAATGTTTTTTACATAATGAATAATTATAATAAATAGAAATGTAAGCACTTACACCTTTTATTTCGACAAAAGTTGGGAAGGAGTGGTTACTCAAATAAGCCAGGCCTAAACGAAGGACTATGAAAAATCTTATGAGGGGGTACTAGAATGAGGAAATGGCCGTTCATTTTTATTGCAGGTTTATTGGTATTGCTTGCCGCTTGCGGAAACAGCAGCGAAAGCACAGGCGGGGGAGACCCAAAAGCGGGTGGATCCACGCTTGACCGC
>NZ_VEKZ01000071.1:0-16900 GCF_007681465.1 Siminovitchia fortis | reverse complement strand
CGATGGCGCCTGGAGCTGGACATTATGTAATCTTTGTTTGAAGAGAAAATTCGGTGAAATTTTATGCTTTAACTATAAAAAAACATCCCGCCATATGGCAGGATGCTTCTCCGGCTGCAGTGCCTTTTCAGTTATTCAGCTATTTTCCCGCGAAGAACCAATGGCAGGATACCGCCATTGCGGTAATAGTCGATTTCCACGACAGAGTCAAAGCGGACGAGTGCTTCAAATTCCGTTTTGCTTCCATCCTCTGCAACTGCTGTGACTTTTACAATATCACGGGGTTTGACATTTTCATCGATTTGAACATTGATGACTTCTTTTCCTGTCAATCCGAGTACATCCGCATTTTCACCTTTTTTGAACTGTAAAGGAAGGACGCCCATCATGGCAAGGTTTGAACGGTGAATACGTTCATAGCTTTCTGCAATGACCGTTTTAATGCCGAGCAGGTAGGTTCCTTTTGCCGCCCAGTCACGGGATGAACCCATTCCATAGTCTTTACCTGCAAGAACGACGAGTCCTGTTCCATCTTCCTTATATCTCATGCATGTATCATACATGGATCCGACTTCTCCTGTAGGCCAGTATGTGGAATAACCGCCTTCTGTTCCTGGCGCAACCTGGTTGCGAATGCGGATATTGGCAAATGTACCGCGCATCATGACCTCATGGTTTCCTCTTCGTGAACCGTAAGAGTTAAAATCACGCGGCTGTACGCCATGCTCAAGCAGGTATTTTCCTGCAGGCGTGTCCTTTCCGATTGCCCCTGCCGGAGAAATATGGTCTGTTGTTACAGAGTCCCCGAATTTCCCTACAATGCGCAAATTCTTCAATGGTTCAATTGTAGCCAATTCTTTTGATAAGTTTTCAAAGAACGGCGGATTTTGAATATACGTTGACTCAGAATTCCAATTGTAAAGTGGTTCGTTGCTCGTTTTAATTTCGTTCCAGCGCTTATTATCGCTGAATACATGTTCATATTCCTTACGGAATAATTCAGGTGTAACAGTCTTTTTGACCGTTTCTGCCACCTCTTCCTTGGTTGGCCAGATATCTTTCATAAATATGTCATTGCCGTCAGCATCTTTTCCAAGCGGCTCTTTTGTTAAATCAATATCTACAGTCCCGGCAAGCGCATAGGCAACTACAAGCGGAGGTGATGCAAGATAGTTCCCTTTTACAAGCGGATGAATACGGCCTTCGAAGTTACGGTTTCCGGAAAGTACAGAAGTGACAAGAAGATCGTTCTCTATAATCGACTTTTCAATTTCTTCTTTTAATGGACCGGAGTTTCCGATACATGTCGTACAGCCGTAACCTACAAGATCGAATCCAAGCTTGGACAAATAAGGCATTAGGCCCGCATCACGCAAATATCCTGTAACAACTTTGGAACCCGGTGCAAGAGATGTTTTTACATATTTCGGTACTTGCAACCCTTTTTCAACAGCTTTTTTAGCAAGCAGCCCGGCTCCGAGCATCACATACGGGTTAGAAGTGTTTGTACAGCTTGTAATGGCTGCAATGACAACAGCACCTGTTTTCATTTTTTCTTCAGTGCCGTCATCGAACTTGACTTTCACTTCTTTAGTGATTTCTGCCGGTTCAAGCCCGAAACTTTGGTTGCTGACCGGTGCACTCAATGCTTCCTTGAACGTACTCTTCATCTGAGAAAGGGGAATCAAGTCCTGCGGACGTTTTGGCCCGGAAAGATTTGCTTCTATTTCTGAAAGGTCAATTTCTACAATATCTTTGTAAACAGGCTCCTCTTTATCTACAGTGAAGAACATATCGTTCTCACGCAAATATTTCTCGACAAGCTGTACTTGTTCTTCAGGGCGCCCTGTCAAACGAAGATAGTTCAAAGTTTCCTCATCAACAGGGAAAAATCCGCATGTCGCACCATATTCAGGTGCCATATTGGCAACCGTCGCACGATCAGCAAGCGGCAACGTGGCGACACCTTCTCCGAAGAACTCTACAAATTTGCCGACAACTCCATGTGTGCGGAGAACATTTGTCACTTTTAATGCCAAGTCAGTCGCGGTTGCTCCGTTAGGCAGTTCTCCGGTAAGCTTTACGCCTACTACCTCAGGAATAGGGAAATAAGACGGTTGCCCCAGCATGCCGGCCTCGGCTTCAATTCCGCCGACACCCCATCCGAGAACGCCGATACCATTGATCATTGTCGTATGGGAGTCTGTTCCGACAAGAGTATCCGGAAACGCCTCATAATCTCCATCCGGAGTTTCAATGGAATGAACAACATTCGCAAGGTACTCAAGGTTCACCTGGTGGACAATTCCTGTTGCAGGAGGGACCGCACGGTAATTTTTAAATGCTTTTTGTGCCCAGCTTAAAAATTCATAGCGTTCCGCATTACGTTCAAATTCATAGTCCATGTTCATTTGAAGAGCTTGAGGAGAACCATACGTATCCACCTGTACAGAGTGGTCGATTACCAAATCAACCGGAATTTCAGGATTGATTTTTTCTGCGTCTCCGCCAAGGTCTGACATGGCTTTTCTTAATGCAGCCAAATCAACTACAGCCGGCACACCTGTGAAATCCTGCAAAATGACACGGGAAGGCTTAAATGGAACTTCCCCATCCTGAACTTCCCCGGTTGCCCATTTTGCCAAGTTTTCTACGTGCTCTTTTGTAATGACTCGTCCGTCATATTGCCTAAGGACAGATTCCAAGAGTACTTTAATGGAATATGGCAAACGGGAGATCGATGCCACTCCCCCATCTTCCAAGGCGGACAAGCGGTAAAAATGATACCGTTTGCCATCAATCTCAAAAGATGAGCGGGCGTTAAAAATGTCGTTTTTGGTTTTTGCCATTTCAATTACCCCTTTTGATCATTTTTCTTTTCCGAACAGCAATTTTGCCAATCCCGAAAAGGAATTGGCTTTGTTCACAATTTAATCATATTACATATTGGGGCATAAGTAAATAATAAGAAAGTTATTGAAAACAATAAGTATCACTTATTAAAAATAATGTTTATCCAGCTTCTCGATAACGAATTTTGGGATAATCTGTCGGAAATTTTGCTCTTCACAATGAAAAACGAGATAGCATGGGAAGGTAAAAAAATGTTTATCCTTTAGGTGATCAGGCAATAATAAAACAAAGGCAAAAAGAAAAATCCAAGAAGGAGATGATTTTACATGGGCTTTCTATTATATCTGATTGTTGGCGGAATTATCGGTTGGCTTGCCGGATTGATTTTAGGGAAGGACGTTCCTGGAGGAATTATTGGTAATATCATTGCAGGTATTATTGGAGCATGGATTGGCGGGGCGTTATTCGGGAATTGGGGACCAACGATGGCGGGCATCGCAATTGTTCCTGCGTTGATCGGAGCCATTATATTGGTATTGGTTCTCAGCCTTATTATGGGAGCCATGGCCAGAGGCCGCAAATCTTAAATTGCCTTGGATTCGGGAGCTTATGCTCCCGTTTTCTATTTTCTTTGATACTTTTCAGCGTAATATAAAACTTCCTCGACATATTCGTTGCTGTGGTTATAGGCAAAAACGGCTTTCTCGAAGTCGCCTGCTGCTGCTCCGTTTTTTGCCAAATAATTCGCTGCAGTAAATATCGAGTCTTCGATATCCCATGGATCGGCCTTGCCATCCCCATTAGCATCAACGCCGTATCCGCCGTATTTTTTTATCACAGCAGGATCGGTTTTTTCATCTTCGGGGATATCGCCTGTACCAAGCCCGTCGCAACTGGGATGTGACCAGCCTACAAATGTACATGGCATGAACTGCATATGTCCCTCGGCACCAACAGGAGAAATCATTGGATCCATTGTGGAAAAAATCGTTTCAACCCGGTGATGTGCCGCCAACAAATACCAGGGAACACCGTATTCCATTTCGGCGGCTTTATATATTGGCATGAATTCACTTGGAACTTCCTCATTGGGCTGTGGATCTTGTTTCTCTATGTTTTGTTTGTCCAAATATGTAAGCAACAGCATAAAGGCTGCAAAAGGCAATATGAGCATAAGCAAAACCCTGCGTTTTCTTTTGGATGGTTTACTTTGAACCGCAGGTCTTTTTTTGCTTATTTTATTCATTTATAGTCTCTCCTTCTCAAACAGCACCCTGCCATGATTGGGCAATCATCCCTGCCCGCTCTCCCATTATCGGAAAGTTTTCCGTTTTTGGCAAGGAAAACCGGCCTGCTTATGATGCTCCGCTTTCATAAAATAATATGATTTTGCCTTCATACAGCTGATCAGCATACTTTTTTGCCTCTTCCGCTTTTAATCCCGATGCAATCAACAGATCCTTGACATCCTTATGGCTTTTCCCTTCTATGAGTGATGCCAAGGGACCGGCGGCAATAATAGGGCCCAATCCCGGAACCGTCAACCCGGGGACGACAAATCCTCCGCTGATCCCTGTGAGAAAACCGCTGATGATTCCAAATGCCTCTTCGCTGGCCGCATGCCTGTCGTGAACATTTGTTTCATTTTCGATTAATTCTGTTTTGGATTCATCCACTGCCAAAACAGAGAAATTCTCCTCTTTAAAGCCTTCAAGAAGAAATGTTTTGATGACGCCTATCACTTCTTCCTCTGTATCGTATATGCCTACAACACTAATACTCATGCCCATTCCTCCTTTCCATTATTGTACCCCTTTTCCTGCCTATATAAAACAAGACCTAACCGTTCGTGGTTAGGTCTCTCAAAGGTGATTTATTAATGCAGCACTTTAATTTTTACCGTTTTGACACCGAAATTCATTGCTTCCGATTTTGACGGCACAAAAACGTCAATTTTGTTGCCTTTGATGGCTCCGCCTGTATCACCGGCAATCGCTGTTCCGTATCCCTCCACAAAAACCTTTGAACCGAGTGGGATGACGGATGGATCCACGGCTATCACCTTTTGTCCGGGATTTGCCCGAAGATCGATGCCTGTTGCCGTAACACCGGAACAGCCATTGCAACTAGCAGTATAGGCTGTTGCCGTTACAGTCATTTCCTTGCCTTGCGGGCTTGCGGACACTTCCTTTTCAGCAGGAGCAGGTGCTTGAGCTGGTTCAGGTTCAGGTGCAGGCTGCGGTGCAGGCTCAGATTCAGGTGCAGGAGCAGGTGCCGGTTGTTCTGAAACTGTGTTTACCGCCTCAGTCTGCACCGGAACTGCACTGCCTTGTACCGCCAGCTTCTGGCCGGGGTGAATCAGTTCAGATGATAAATTGTTCCAAGCTTTTAACTCATTGACTTGGACTCCAAATTTTTGTGAGATTTTCCATAAGGAATCCCCTGATTTAACTGTATATATATCATCTATATTTTGTTCCTTATTAACAGCCGTATCGGCAGAAATATGTAGCTGCTGATTGGGAAAAATGAGATCGCTGGAAAGATTGTTCCAGGACTTTAACTGTTGGACTGAGGTTCCGTACTTTTGCGAGATGCTCCATAAAGAATCGCCCTGCTGAACCTCATATGCCTCTGCTGCAGCTGATGCCTGCCCACCTGCAAATACCCCTGCAATGATGGCCCCTGTGAAAAATGCGATAAGCTTTTTTCTCATTTTTGTTCCTCCTTTTTTGTTAGTCGAAGATCGCTAACGATGACTATGCTAACAGAGGAACATATCAAACGAATAACAGGATTATTTATCTTCTATTACAAATATATTGCATGCTGTTACATCCGGCACATTACGATAGTATTAGATAAATGCATGCAAATAGGGACAAAGGCGCTTTTCAAATATCGACATCCTTGCTGTGCTGGTAAAATGTTTTTTCCCCGGCAAATAATGTGAAAGCTATGACAGCAATAAAGAAAAAGCTGGAGATTTGGAATAATTTTGCTGTATCAATAAATAGGGCAACCATTCCAAAAACTAGTCCGCTCATCCCGATCCCCACATCGATTGCTGAATAAAACATCCCATTTGCCACTCCTCTCCGGGTTTTTGGCGTTTTTGCCAGTACCCATGCCTGAAGGGCAGGAATCAAAGAACCATATCCGGCTCCGAATAAGCAGCCTGAAATGGCAATTCCCTCCCAGCCGGTTGAGAAAGATAATATCCACATGGATATGAAAGTCAGGCTCGAACAAACGATCACCAAAATCTTTGGCCCGTTCCTGTCGAACCACCTTCCCGTTACCGGGCGGACAAGTGTTGCGGTAACAGCATTCAAAATATAGAATAAAAAAATTTGGTCAATTCCGCGCTCTTCGGAAAAAATAACGATAAACGTGACAATCGTGCCATACCCAAAAGTGGCCAGCAATGTGATAAAAGCCGGGAACCAGCTGGACGTTTCGATGAACGATCCCGAAAAAGAAAAACGAACATCCTCTTTTTTTATCATTTTTACGCTTTCCGGTGTTTGATATTTTATAATAGAAAACATTATGAGGGCGATAAAACCCAGAACTGCGGAAAAAATGATCATGATATCAAAGGAATAATGTTGATACAAAAATATACCGACACTGGGAGCGATGATCATGCCAACTGTTATGGAGAGCCCAAAATACCCCATCCCTTCCCCGATTCGGTCATTGGGCACGATATCAACCGCAGCCGTTCCATTAACGGTTGAAGACCATCCCCACATAAATCCATGCAGAAACCGGAATAACAACAGGATGAACACGATTTGCGTAAGGGGATACAGAATGGTAACAAGCAGAAGGCCTGCCGCTCCAATTAAAATAAGCCACCGCCGTTGGCAAAACTCCAATAAATAACCGATAAAGGGCCTGATAAGTACAGCACCAATCGAAAATACCATGGTGACCATGCCAATCTCAATGCCTGAGGCCCCCAGCTTCTTTACATAAGGCGGGACTGTCGGAATCAGCATCTGGAAACTCATAAATATAAACAAATTTGCAAGGACTAACAACGTGAAGGATTTTGTCCATAATTTACCCCTGGTTGAACTGTTTTCTCTTTTCATTATTTTCACCTTTCGCTAAAAAAACTTGGAACACTGCTCTTTTAAACATATAGCGAATAGGAAAATAATACAAGAATAATATTTCGTCGTGCGAAGCTTTTGTTTAAGCATAAGCAATCCTTTTTCCTTTGCAGCTGAAAAAACCGGCCCTTGACAACAAGGCCGGCTTTCATGTTTAATTTTATCCTCTAAATGCATTTTTTAATAACCGCTCCGCTGCAGATTTTGGATCGGCAGCTCTTGTAATTGATGATATTACAGCTAATCCGTCTATCTTATATTCCTGAAGCATTCCTGCGTTTTGTTCGGTTATGCCGCCGATGGCTACAACAGGAATGGTTACGGATTCAATTATTTTTTCCAGCATTCCTTTCGGAAGGAGCTTGGCATCAGGTTTTGACAATGTCGGAAAGATGGAACCTACGCCAATATAATCCGCCCCCTTTTCCTCTGCAAGAACGGCTTCCTCCACGGTACGGGCGGATATTCCGACAACCATGGAATCCGGAATGATCTTTTTTACCGCTTCCAGCGGAAGATCTGATTGTCCGACATGGACTCCTGCGGCACCTACTGCCAAAGCAACATCCACACGGTCATTTATAATTAATGGTATGGATAATGTATCGAGGAAGCTTTTCAATTTAAGGGCCTTCTCATAAAAAATCCGCCCTTCAGAACTTTTTTCCCTTAATTGAACGAGGCTTACACCCCCGCTTACGGCCTGTTTGATGACCGGCAAAAGCTGTTCGAAAGGCATATCTTCTTCTGTCACTAAATATAGTTTATAATTAATATCATACTTCAATTACCCCTACCCCTTAATAGACCTGCTCATAAAAATGGTGAAAATGATTGGCCGGGCCGTGTCCTTGTCCGATGTCTAGGCTTTCGGCAATGGCAGCCGTAATGTAATCCTTCGCATTTCCGATGGCCGTCAACATACTCTCACCTTTCGCCAAGTGAGCAGCAATGGCGGATGAAAGCGTGCATCCGGTCCCGTGGACATTTTTCGTTTCAACCCGTTCACCTTTAAATAAATGAAATTGTTTTCCGTCGTAAAACAGGTCATTGGGGTCCCCATCCAGATGACCGCCTTTTATGAGCACTGCTTTTGGCCCTTTTTCCATGATATCCCGGCAAGCCTTATACATATCAGGTTCCGAATTTATCTTCCTGCCGGATAAAATTTCGGCTTCAGGAATATTCGGGGTAACCAGCGAAGACAATGGCAGCAGAATTTCATTGAGTTCAGCGACAGCATTGAGTTCCAGCAAATGGTGGCCCCCCTTTGAAACCATGACAGGATCCAGTACAACATGCTCCGGTTTGTATTTTATTAGACTTTTTGCAACTGTTTTGATGATTGCCGAATTACCCAGCATGCCTATTTTTACAGCATCCACGCCTATATCGTCAAAAACGGCTGCAATCTGATCACTGATCATATCCAAGTCAATATTTTGAACAGATCTGACTTCTACAGTATTCTGGGCAGTGATGGCTGTAATCGCTGACATCCCGAATACTCCCAGGGCAGAGAATGTTTTTAAATCCGCTTGTATCCCGGCTCCGCCCCCTGAATCAGAGCCGGCGATGGTAAGTGCTGTTTTCATGAAGCAAACCTCCAATCGCTCTATTTTTTATACCATCATGAGCACCCCACCTGCTCATAAGACAAACATCAGATCTGCCATTCTTGTTTGTGGTAATTCATATCCCAGAAGAGATATTCATATTTGGATGTGATCAGGAAATGCTTTTCAAGCAGCGCCAGTTCTCTTTCCGGCTTACCGTTTGTCAGCTCATTCAGTAATTCAATCAGCCATTCTCCCAATGCGCCAAACTCTTCTGATGAGTATGTTTCTACCCATTTCTTGTAAGGATTGCTTTCCAAACTGCCTTTATATTGTTCTTTCAGCCGTTTGCCGGTTTCAGCATAATGCCAGGCACATGGGAGCAAAGCTGCAATCAATTCGGCAAGTGTTCCGTTGTGGGCGACATTTAACATATAGCGGGTATAGGCAAGATTAACAGGTGTTGGTTCGGTTTCCTCCAATTCATCCCTTGTTATTCCGAATTCTGCAGCATACTGCCGATGCAGCTCCATCTCAAAATGAAGATGTTCATGAAGCAAATGGGCAAACCGCTCCATCGTTTCGAGATTCTGAGACTTTTGCACGCCGATGGCAAACAGTTTTACATAATCGATCAGGTAGACATAATCTTGTTTCATATAGTAGACGAACTTATCTTCAGAGAGCGTCCCGTCCCCGATTCCTTGAACAAACGGATGCTGATAGCTCTTTTCCCAAATTTCCTTGGCATTTTCATAAAGTCTGTCAGTAAATAACATCTTGTCCACTCGCATTTTATGTACAGCTCCTTCATGTTTATTGCGCCTCTCATCCCCGCTTATTAAACGCAAAAAACCGCCCCTCTAAAAAGGAAGCGGCTGCATAGCAATACAAATAACGTATTCTCAGCCTGCTTCCCTACGCTGGCATAAACCAGATCAGGTTCAAAGGGTATCAATCAATGATTTCTCTCAGCATAAAGCTCCCCTAGCAGACACAATCGTATTCTGTTTTTGGATTAAACGAAGAAATAAGAGATGCGTTCAATCTTCACTATAGCAGGAATATTTCAAAAAGCAAGCCTAGTTGATAAATAAGCTCATGATATAGACCATGAACGGGATGGTGATCAACCCGAGAAGCGTAGATAGAACGGTAGTTAAAGCCCCCATCTGTTCATCGGCCGAATACCTGGCAAACAGAATGGATGCCAACGTAATGGTAGGCATCATCGATTGAATGAGCACCGTTTGTATCAACACAGCATCAAAATTAAAGAAATGAATCATAAATATGGTGGCAATCGGAAGCAATATGAGCTTTACTGTAATCGGAACCCATGTTTGGGGCACAGACTGGCGGACAATTCCCCGCTGCAGCCCCATAATCATCATCCCAATATAAAACATGGCGAGCGGAGCTGCCAGGGCGGCAAGCCGATCTGTCAATCCGATGATTATTTCCGGAGGCTTCATATTGAAAAAAGCAGCAAACAAGCCGATGACGATGGCAGCTGTCGGAATGTTAATCATCGATTTTAATGTTTGCAATGCAAATTTCCGGTTCTTCTGCAACATCACAACCCCGACTGTCCAAATTGTGACGTCAACTCCGGCATCAAAAATAGCCGCATACAGCGCCCCTTCAGGGCCCAATAATGCAGCGCACAGCGGGATTCCGATAAAGCCGGTATTACCGAGTCCTGACAGTAAAGCAATTTCTCTGGTGCGGTTCGACCCTTTTTGAAAAAGGTTCGCAAAAATCCAGCCCATTGCGATACCGACAACATTAATAATAATGGATAACACAAAAACCAATACAATTTTCCGGAACATATCTTCATTCATATCTACATGGAAAATACTTGATAGAATGATGCATGGCATTGCCACATTAACGATCATATTGATGAATAAGGTCCGTGTTTCATTATTTAGCGGCGAAGTTCTTGCCAATATCGCACCGATGATAATCATCATCGTAATAATAAGTATTGATTGAAAAACAATTGTAAACTCCATTTCTCTCCCCATTTCCGCACCGAAAACTGACATTAACAGAAAAAAGCGAAGAAATCGATTGGCCGCATCTTTTTTCAATAGAATGCAGTCAATGCATCATTCTTCACTCGTTTAATTATACATAAAGTTTTTTGTAAGACAACAGATAAAGTGAAACTTCAATCAGTGGGGGTTTTCTTCATCCCCCACTGATTGTTAGTTGAACGAATCGGGCTTTTACGGGCAGTTGATCTTCCACCTAAACTACCCGATTCATTAAAGTTTTGAGGTGGGAGTCTTACTGCCCGTTAATGCGGGATAAAAATGAACAGTATCAAACAACCATCTGCCCTTTTTCTTCCGTCCCGGCCCCTTCGCCTTTTGGCAGCGTTTCCAGTTCTGAAATCCATTCGATCTTAACAGTGGGCTTTAGATGCAGCCTATCATTCGAATGAACACGAATTGTATGGACGTCCGGAGTATTTTCAGAAAGTGTACAGATTCCTTCAATCATGTCCTGCTCCGTCTTCAAACGAACCAAATACGTTCCTTTTCGAGGAAGCATATAATCCTTGAAAGATACTTTCACCATTGTCTTTTGATTTTTTAAATCGTATGATTCATCTTCAATTTGTCCGCAGGTAGAGTAAAAGTTTCCCAAAAAATGAGGGACCAGCTCCACCGCTCCGCCATTTAATAGTTCCCTTATTTTAGTGGAGCTGATCTTAATATTCTTATACGTTTCCTTAGAAACAACCGTGATATCAAATTCTCCATCTCCGTCATCCCTTATGCGGTCCATGTTTCCCTGGCCTTTGTATCCATAGGTGAAATCAAATCCGGCCACAACATGTGTGCAATTTAATCCGCAAATATACTCTTGAACGAAATCCGCTGGTGCAAGTTTGGCGAATTCGTGATTAAATGTCACAATAAAAAGTTTTTCAACACCTAAATCTTTAAAAATCTCCTTTTTGGCATCTAAAGGTGATAAATATTTGCTTATTTTTTGATTCGTTGGCAGGACATTGCTCGGATGAGGAAAGAAGGTCATTACTGCCAATGTGAGATTTTTCCGTTCGGCAATGCCTCTGGAGGTTTCAATCAATTTCCGATGTCCCAAATGAACGCCGTCAAAAAAACCAAGAGCCATGACACATGGTTCATTTTCCAGCGCTTTCACATCAAACGGTCCTTTTATATAAACTGTTTCCACTTCTAACACCACCGTCATCGTTTTTTACAGGAAGGTTGTTCTTTTCTGTATCATATACCACTTCATATACGATTTCAATAATTATCATATAATTCTTAAATCCCTTTCTATTTCATTCAATAAATTGGCCTCACCAATGTCTTGGGTTGTACATAAAATGATGGTAAAGGGGGTGTGTTACCATGTCTTTCTTTGAAAATACATCTTTTGGCCTTTATCTGGCAGCCATTGTTGCCGGATACGCCCTTCTGTATTTGACAATTCTTCTTCCAGGACCTCTTGCAGCTTTTTCAACAGTCATTATGATCGTTTCTGTCATCATCATCGTTCTTTTTTCCGTAGTCCTTATTGTAAAAGCGCTCAGGTCGCTGTTATCAAGGTGATACAAAAAAGAGGAGCAGATATTAAGCTGGCTCCTCTTTTCTGATTACTGTATTTCAATCCCGTTTTCCGGTGTCAAACTTGCCAGAACATGGACACGTAAAATGAACCCTGTCAGCTTATTCTCTTCATTTACGACAGCAAGTGGAAATTTCGATTCCAACACTTTCGGAATCAAATCACTCACATATACATCTTCATCTACCACCGTTATATCATGACGCATTACTTCTTCCAGCCGTTTTTTCTCTCTAAGTCCCTTGATTGCATCATCAATCGTTACAATTCCCTTCACGCTGCGTTGGCGGTCAACGACAAAGACGCTTGAAATTCCGTTTGCCTGCATTTCCTTGATTGCCACATTCAAGCCGTCCTTTAAGGAGACGAGAGCATTCGGCTTGATCATCACATGACTGGCCTGAATCACTCTTGATCGGTCGATGTCTTTGATAAACTCGGAGATATAGTCATTTGCAGGGTTTTCGATTATTTCTTCCGGTGTGCCGACTTGGACAACATGCCCGTCTTTCATAACGGCTACCCGGTCCCCCATTTTGAATGCCTCGTTCACATCATGCGTTATGAAAATGATGGTTTTTTGCAGCCTGTTTTGGATATCGAGCAGTTCAATCTGCATTTCTCTCCGGATCAGGGGGTCCAGTGCGCTGAAAGGTTCATCCATCAACAGGATGTCGGGATCATTTGATAATGCCCGGGCCAATCCGACCCGCTGTTGCATTCCTCCGGACAATTCATCCGGATATTTATCCTCATATCCCTTCAAGCCCACGATCTCGATATTTTTCAATGCAATTTCTCTCCGCTCCTTTTTTGGGATTTGGCGGATTTCAAGACCGTATTCCACATTTGCAAGAACCGTCCTATGGCTGAACAGCCCGAAATGCTGAAAAACCATGGCGATCTTTTCCTGCCTTACTTTCTTTAATCCAGCATTGCCGCATTTCATAATATTTTCATTGTCTATATAGATCGCACCGTCGGTCGGTTTATTCAATAGATTAAAACAGCGGATCAAAGTGGATTTCCCACTGCCGGACAAGCCCATAATCACAAAAATTTCACCTTTTTTTATTTCAAGCGAGGCATCGTAAACGCCTACTGTATGCCCGGTCTTCTTCAGAATTTCTGCCTTGGACATGCCTTTTTTAATCAAAGGGATGACAGACTTCGGTTTGGGGCCGAATATTTTTGAAACATGCTCAACCTTGATTTGTGTTGTCATTGCCCTACCCTCCTGTGTTTTTGAAACTTATCGGCGGCGCCATTCGTAATCCGGTCAATAATAATGGCTAAAAACACAATGCTTATCCCAGCCTCGAAGCCCAATGCAATATCGATGCGGTTAATCGCGACAAGAACTTGTTCTCCCAGGCCTGATGCGCCGACCATGGAAGCAATGACAACCATGGCAAGTGCCATCATCGTTGTCTGGTTTACTCCGGCCATGATGGTAGGCAGAGCTTGGGGAAGCTGGACTTTTCGCAGCATTTGCCATCTGGATGATCCAAATGACTGCGCCGACTCAATGACTTCTTTATCAACACCACGGATAGCAAGCTCGGTTAATCGGATAACAGGCGGCAAAGCGTATATAAGAGTAGCGAAAATCGCGGAGACGTTACCTAAACCGAAGAAAAAGATGGCAGGAATCAAATAAACAAAGCTCGGCATTGTTTGCATCGCATCCAAAATCGGTCGCATAACTGTCGAAAAGCCCTTGCTGTAAGACATCCATATCCCCAATGGAATGCCGATAACCAGGCATATGAGAACTGCGGTCACGATAATGGCGATTGTTGTCATCATATCTTCCCACAAGCCAAATGTACCGATCAAAAAGATAAATGCCGCATATAAAACACCTGAAAAAACAGATCGGAAGTACCATCCGAGCAAAAAGACCACAATGATAAAAAACCACCAGGGCATCCACAATAAAAAATCCTGTATCCCATTGATTGACTTGGAAGTAATCAAAAAGAGAAAGTCAAAAAATCCTTCCAGGGTCCTGTCAAGAAAATCGACAAGATCGCTGGCATAACTGCCTAAATTTGTCCTTATATCCGGAAATTCCATCATACTATTACCCTCACCCATTCTCTAATTTCGATTGAGAAAAAGCAGCCGGCACAAGCGGCCAGCTGCCAGATACTTAAAGTGCTTCCTTTACTTTTTGTGCTTTATCTTCAGGGATCCATTTCGTCCACACATCTTCGTGCTCCTTCATCCACCAAATGGCGGCTTCTTCGGCCGAGGCTCCTTCGTCTTCCATGTATTGCAGGGCTTCCTCCGTCAATGCACTGCTGGTTTCATAATTTTTAAGAAATTCCACAGCTTCAGGTGCCTTCTCAGGCATTTTTTTGTTTACCGCTGTGACGACGTCATTTGGAGGGAATTTTGTCTTTTTTGTTTCTTCCCAAGTTTTTTCATCATATTCCGGTTCTTCGAGCAGGACTAGATCATACTTGGCAGTGATCGCTGTCGGGGACCAATAATATCCGACCCAGCCTTTTCCTGATTTATAAGCATCAACCAGTGACGCAACTATTGCCGAATCTGATCCAGGCTTGAAATTGTTGAGTGTTTTATCCAGGCCGTAGGCTTCAAACTTAGCATCAATATGATCAGCCACCACCCAGCCGCTCGGTGCATTGATCACCCTTCCCCGGTCGGGATCCTCAGGATCCGCAAAAACATCGGGATATTTTTTTAAATCTTCCACTGTTTTTAAATCCGGTGCCAGTGGTTTGATGCCGCGCTCTTTATCACCGTGAATGACATAGGAAGGAACATACAGGCCTTGGTCGTTGTCATCGAAATTGACCGAAGTTTTAATAATATCGCCTGATTCAATGGCGTCTTCATACACTTCCTTGACATTGTCTGTCCAAACTTCCATGTATACATCAATATCGCCTTTTCTTAGCCCTTGAAGTGTGGCTGAGGTTGATCCCGCTGTCACATCGGTTTTATATCCATATCCTTCTTCAATGATTTTTTGGGCAATTGCGTTATGAATCCTGATGCTGTCCCACCCTGCATCAGCAAATACTATCTTATCCATTCCATTTTTGGATTTTCTTTCACTGCTTCCGCTTCCCCCGCAAGCTGTTAACAAAAGGAGCGTTGCTGCGGCTAGAATGCTGCCGATTTTTTTCACGTTTTCTTCTCCTTTTCTCTTTTTATAAATGTTTTAGACTTGAAGTCCGTCATTTTATTACGTAACAAAATGAGTGAAAAATTGAATAAAATGCTTCGAAACATGTTCCACTGTTTTAGCTTATCGAACTAGCATGATGATATCAAACGAGTATAAGCGCCGATTTAAGTGATTAATCCCGCTGAGACAGAGTTAGCCTGGAATTTATCTGCCGTCGTTTACTTATATTGCTGAATGCTCTGTTTATCTACCCTGTTCAATAGATTTTTATTCAGGTAGGTACCAATACCCTGCTTCAGCTTTAATAAACTTTTTTATTCCTTTTTTCAAGCCCAAATTCTCCTTGTCTTCGTCCGGGCATATAATCTTTCCGGGTGGTTAAGCTAATATATTAGGACAGTTGCCGTGTTTAAAAAGGAGTATCTATATGGATCAAAATTTGTTGGCCGTGCTAATCGGAATTTTTTTTGGCTGTATAGCCCGGGGGTTGTTGCTTCGCACTGACTTCAGGCAGTACCCGACATATCCGCAGGGACGGATCATTCACCTCTCAATGGGATTTATTGCTTCTTTTATCGGAGCAGTTGCCGTCCCGGCGGTACTTGAATCGAATTGGACCGCCGTCACTTTTTTGGGACTGGCAGCAACCCAATTCCGGGAAGTGAGAAAAATGGAGCGGGAGACACTGACAAATATAGATTCAAGCGAACTGGTAAAACGCGGAACACCTTTCATAGAAGGGATGGCCCAAGCTTTTGAAAGCAGAAACTATCTTGTCATGTTTACTGCCCTGATTACCGCCCTGTTTACCGTTTTTTTACCATGGGCAGGCATTGTCGCCGGGATCATCATGCTTTTTATAGTAAAGCATAAGATGACAGGGAACATTTTGGCAGCAATCGCCGACGTCTCCGAGGGGGTTATTCGTTTTGAAGGGCCTAATCTTTATGTCGGTGATATTCATATAAAAAATGTCGGATTGGAAGCAAGCCGAAAGTTGATTTTGGAACGGGGGGTTGGAGCCATCATTACGCCAAGAAATGAAAACAGCGTTGTGATCATCTCAAATCTTGGACAAAGGCAGGCCATGCTCCATCACGTTGCCAATATATTGGGGGCCTACCTGGATACAGGTGAACCAGATATTGTTCCCCTCTCAAAAAGAAATATGGATGACGGGAGAGTCGCCTTGTTTCTCATGCCGCAAGAGAAGGAATTTCAACAAATCAAAACGGTGCTCGAGCATGTCCCTGTGCTTGACAGCGCGATAAGGCTGCCAAGCGAAGGGAACAAAGGCAAATAGGAGGAATCCTCCCATGTCCGAAAGGAAGAATGAACAAGTGGCTGAAAACCCAGATATAAAAGCAATCATTACCACAGATAAGGATCTGGTCATCAACAGCGGTGTGCCAGTCTTCTTATCAAAGGACCAGGAGGCGCTGCAGGAGCTGAGCCAAAACCTAGAAAGAATATTAGACGCTTCCTCCCATGAAATTAATAATGAAACTGTCATTATCGTGGCAAGATAAGAAAAACCGGGCAAAAACCGCCCGGTCCTTTTTTGTTTAGAGGATATCCGATAATTTGTA
>NZ_VEKZ01000070.1:0-17514 GCF_007681465.1 Siminovitchia fortis | reverse complement strand
GTCAAGCGGTTAAGACACCGCCCTTTCACGGCGGTAACACGGGTTCGAATCCCGTAGGGGTCACCATTTTATTATCGCGGGGTGGAGCAGTCTGGCAGCTCGTCGGGCTCATAACCCGAAGGTCGCAGGTTCAAATCCTGCCCCCGCAATCTTTATATAATATGAATTTAAAAAGGTCCCGTAGTGTAGCGGTTAACATGCCTGCCTGTCACGCAGGAGATCGCGGGTTCGATTCCCGTCGGGACCGCCATTTCTATTAAGCCTTTCCCTTTAAGGCAAATAAAAACGGCTCAGTAGCTCAGTCGGTAGAGCAAAGGACTGAAAATCCTTGTGTCGGCGGTTCGATTCCGTCCTGAGCCACCATTTAAAATATTAGCTGTGGTGGGGTAGCGAAGTGGCTAAACGCGGCGGACTGTAAATCCGCTCCCTCCGGGTTCGGCGGTTCGAATCCGTCCCCCACCACCATTTTACAGGGGCATAGTTTAACGGTAGAACAGAGGTCTCCAAAACCTCTAGTGTGGGTTCGATTCCTACTGCCCCTGCCAATCACGGCGGCTATGGCGAAATGGTCAACGCATCGGATTGTGGCTCCGACATCGTGGGTTCGATTCCCACTAGTCGCCCCATTGTATCTGTAGTATAATGATATTGTATCAATGGGCTATAGCCAAGCGGTAAGGCAACGGACTTTGACTCCGTCATTCGTTGGTTCGAATCCAGCTAGCCCAGTATGCGGAAGTAGTTCAGTGGTAGAACACCACCTTGCCAAGGTGGGGGTCGCGGGTTCGAACCCCGTCTTCCGCTCCAACATTTTGGCGGCATAGCCAAGTGGTAAGGCACGGGTCTGCAACACCCTTACCACCGGTTCGAATCCGGTTGCCGCCTCCATCTTTTATACCATGCCTGAGTGGTGGAACTGGCATACACGTTGGACTCAAAATCCAATGCCCTCACGGGCTTGTGGGTTCGAATCCCACCTCAGGTATCATAAGACTTTCAACAATCGGTTGAGAGTCTTTTTCTTTGCCACAAAGAGACATACAAATATTCGGGGGAAAAGCTTACTTTTTCCGAAATTGCTGAGGGATATAAAGTAAAATTGGGGGAAATATACATGAAAAAGAATATCGCGTTCAGCATTGCCGGACTGGCAGCAATTCCTTTAGGTGTTTATTTTGCTTTCACATCCAATAGCGAAAGTCAAACTGATGCCATTACGAGTAAAGAGGATGCATCCAGCCTGGAAATGACAGCGCCGGTTAAATATATAGCTACTAATGAGGAAAGAATGGCAGCTCAAAAAGATATCGGGGAAATATCTGATGAATTGACCCTGATCATGAGAATGGTCGAAATGTCCCTTCAAAAGGTTAATATCGAAGGGGATAAGTTTACTCCTGATTCGACTGGCCGAATTCAAATGACGAAAGGTAATATATATTATATTAAACAACAGGCTGATTCTATAGATATTTCAAGGAATACAAAGAATGGGGCCTTTTCGTACGAAAGTATTATAAACAGGTGG
The DNA here is from genome assembly GCF_007681465.1 of Siminovitchia fortis. Taxonomy (NCBI): domain Bacteria; kingdom Bacillati; phylum Bacillota; class Bacilli; order Caryophanales; family Bacillaceae; genus Siminovitchia; species Siminovitchia fortis. The sequence goes on along the minus strand of NZ_VEKZ01000070.1, from coordinate 15,986 downwards.
CTCGAAGGGAATTTTGACAACATTACCGATGAAGTGGAATTCCTTTTGAGTCTTACTTCAAGGCCGTATGGAAAATATGACGGCGGGGAAGTCACTGAAAAAACCAGGGTGCAAGAACAGCAATATATTCAGCGTTTTTTTGAAACAAAACAATCGAAATGATACTAAGAAAGCGCAATACGAACAGCCTTAGACGACGAGCGCAAGACAAATTTTGATGAGGGAGTTCCTCAGTCACCACAGCAAAGCAACTGACTTTCATCATGAAGCATCCCCGATTATGCTTCATGCAGCTTTGCGACGAGCTGAACAGTTGCATCCCCGAATAAGCTTTAGTGCAGGAGCACATTCTTCCTGAATCAACTTCCTTGCAGGTTTGATCCTTTCGCCGATGGCGCCTGGAGATGGGAGCTGGTTTTTCGAACTTGACAATATACCCATTAGGGTATATGATATACATGTAACACTCTTACTGCCGGGTAATTACAAGCTCTCGCCTTTAGTCGTGAGTAATTGACGTGATTCCTTCCAACAGATTGGAGGGGAATATGGGTATCCGCTACTTGCAAAAGAAAGGATATCATATCCTTGGCTACCAAATCCCCGATCATGAGAAGACTTCTTTTAATAGAGCCAACCATAAAAGGAGGAATTTAAATGAATTATGATGATCGCATGAAAAATAGAATCAAACGTATTGAAGGGCAGCTTAGAGGAATATTAAGAATGATGGAAGAGGATAAAGATTGTAAAGAAGTGATTACCCAGTTGTCTGCCGCACGGACGGCAATCGACAGAACCATTGGTGTAGTAGTGAGTGCGAATCTGGTGGAATGTGTACAAAAGGCTAATGAGTCAGGACAGGAAAGCACGGAGCAACTTGTAAAAGAGGCAGTGAATTTATTGGTGAAAAGTCGTTAAATAAAAGAGGGTTGACATTCTCTTTTATTTTTAATAACGCAATACCCATAGGGGTAAGGGTAACTATTTTTTTAAATCAAATAATACCAGCATGGGTATAGGGAGGGAAAACAGGATGACAGAGAGGAAAAAAACAACAATCGTTCTGTTCAGCGGGGATTACGACAAAGCGATGGCAGCATATATCATCGCCAACGGAGCAGCGGCCTACGATCATGAAGTGACGATCTTTCACACATTTTGGGGATTGAACGCGTTGCGCAAGGAGGAAAGTATTCCAGTTAATAAAGGGTTCATGGAGAAGATGTTTGGCAAAATGATGCCGAGAGGTGCGGACCGGATGGGATTATCCAAAATGAACTTTGCCGGTATAGGACCCAGGATGATCAAAGACATTATTAAAAAACATAATACCGTCCCACTTCCGCAGTTAATCGAAATGGCTCAAGAACAGGACATCAAGCTAGTCGCCTGTACCATGACAATGGATCTTCTTGGACTGAAGCAAGAGGAGCTTTTGGATGGAATTGAGTACGCAGGGGTTGCCGCATATCTTGCCGATGCTGAAATAGGCCATGTCAACTTGTTTATTTAACAAAAGGTTTGAAGAATGATGGAAAATATCAATATTAACATTTTCGCATTGCTGGTCTTGATCATCATTCGGAGAATGCTTCCTCCAAAAGGAATAAGGCACCTGACTGCGAGTGAACTAGCAGGGATATAAAGCGGTAAACATGGCCGGCGGAATGCCGGATTGGGAAGGTAAAGTTGAAAAATCAAAAAGGGGGAAAAATTTGTGAGGAACATCAAATCAGATATAATCCTGGATGCAAAGGGACTATCATGTCCAATGCCGATTGTAAAAACAAAGAAGGCAATGAAAGAATTGGAGCCCGGAAAAGTTCTTGAAGTCCAGGCCACTGATAAGGGCTCAAAAGCAGATATCAAAGCTTGGGCCGAAAGCTCAAGGCATCACTACTTGGGTACGTTGGAAGAAGGGGGCGTGTTGAAGCATTTTCTCAGAGAGTCTTCCAATGATGAAGCAGGCGGGAAAAAGTATCCTCATGTAGTCAATAACGATGAGCTGAAAGAGAAAATCAAATCAGACCCAAATATTGTTATTCTAGATGTAAGAGAGGCAGCTGAATATATATTCAGCCATATACCAGGCGCTGTCTGCATCCCGATGGGCGAATTGGATGAAAGAGCTGATGAAATAGGGAAAGATCAGCAAATTTTCGTTGTGTGCCGTACAGGAAACCGAAGCGATATGGCTGCGCAAAAGTTGAAGAAAAAGGGATTTGAAAAAGTCTTCAACGTCATTCCCGGAATGAGTGAATGGACCGGGGATACCGAAGGTATTCATCAAAAAGGAGGCCAACAATAATGGCAGTTACAGTTTATACAACAACAAGATGTCCATATTGCGTCATGTTGAAGAATTTTTTAGAGGAAAAGGAAATAGTGTTTAATGAAGTGAATGTTGAAAGAGATCCTGAAAAAATGAAAAAATTGATTCAGACGACTGGACAAATGGGCGTTCCGCAAACTGAAATCAACGGTCAATGGATCATCGGATTTGATCCGCAAAGCATTATGGAGGCTTTGCATAAATAATAGAGGGTCAGGCATCCTTTAGTACTTTACCGTGTCGGGGGACTGTCCCCTGGCAGCTATGCAAAAAAAATTTTGATTTCGATAATACCTAGGGGGGTAGAAGAATGGCGATATCTGCAATGACATCCAAGGAAGTAACGAACAAAATCATCCACAATGAAAATCTGTTCATACTCGATGTCCGGAACGAAAGTGACTTTCAAGACTGGAAAATTGAAGGTAAAAATGTGGAGTATTTAAATATCCCTTACTTCGAGCTTCTTGATGGAGTGGAAGAAATTTTAGATAAAATTCCTAACGATAAAGAAGTGCTCGTTGTCTGTGCAAAAGAAGGCTCATCTGTGATGGTTGCTGAAATGCTCTCAGAACAGGGGTTGGATGTCTCATACCTTGAAGGCGGTATGAAAACATGGAGTGAACATTTGGAACCGGTGAAAATAGGAGACTTGAAAGACGGGGGCGAAATTTACCAATTTGTCCGGATTGGAAAAGGCTGCTTGTCATACATGGTCATTTCCGGCGGGGAAGCAGCGGTGATCGATGCAACCCGTATGGCAGATGTTTTTACTGAATTTGCGCTAAGTAAAAATGCAAACATCACTCACGTTCTTGATACTCATCTTCATGCTGACCATATTTCAGGCGGAAGAATGATTGCGGAGCAGACGAATGCATTGTACTGGCTGCCTCCGAAGGATGCGGGGGAAGTGACATATGCCTATCAACCATTGAAAGACGGCAACATCATCACCATCGGCAATACGGCCATTGATATCTACGCCCTGTATTCGCCTGGACATACGATTGGCTCCACGTCTTTTATCGTAGATGAGAAATATCTGCTATCAGGAGACATCCTGTTTGTGGATTCGATTGGAAGGCCGGATCTTGCCGGGTTGGCAGAGGATTGGGTGGGCGACCTTCGGGAGACATTGTATTCCCGCTATAAAAAACTGTCGGAAGGCCTTATTGTCCTACCAGCCCATTTTATGATTATAGATGAATTGAACGAGGACGGCAGCGTTTCTGAAAAATTAGGAACCCTTTTTGCTGAAAACCACGGATTAAACATTGAAAGTGAAGAGGAGTTCAGGAAGCTGGTAACTGAAAACCTGCCGCCTCAGCCAAATGCTTATCAGGAAATACGTGAAACTAATATGGGGAAAATCAATCCCGATCTGGAAAAACAACGAGAAATGGAAATTGGTCCAAATCGCTGTGCGGTAAGATAAAGTGAAACTTCAATCAGTGGGGGTTTTCTTCATCCCCATTGAGAGTTAGTTGAACGAATCGGGCTTTTACGGGCAGTTGATCTCCCACCTAAACTACTCCGATTCATCTAAAGTTTTGAGGTGGGAGTCTTACTGCCCGTTAATGCGGGATAAATTTAATAGGAGGAATAACAATGGAAGTAACCAAACTTTTAGATGCAAAAGGATTGGCATGCCCTATGCCTATCGTAAGGGCAAAAAAGGCGATCAATGAGTTGGAGTCCGGCCAAATTCTGGAGATCCATGCAACTGACAAAGGGTCAAAAAGTGACTTGACTGCATGGGCAAAATCCACAGGGAACGAAATGTTGAAAGATGAAGAAGAAAATGGAGTATTTAAATTTTGGATTAAAAAAGCCTGATAATAAAGGGAACCGGTTTGGTTCCCTTTTCAAGATAATAGATACCTTTTTTGCTGGGATGACATTTAAGAGGTCAGGCATGTACATTTCCAAAGGGGGTTAAGCGATGGATTTTACGTTTATCATAGTCATCTTTTTAATTGGCTTTATCGGATCGTATGTTTCAGGCATGCTCGGAATAGGCGGGTCCATCATTAAATATCCAATGCTTTTATATATCCCTCCTTTATTTGGATTAGCGGCATTCAGTGCCCATGAAGTTTCCGGGATCAGCGCCGTTCAGGTCTTTTTTGCGACAATCGGCGGCGTATGGGCTTATCGGAAAGGCGGCTATTTAAATAAAACATTAATTGGATATATGGGAATCAGCATTTTAATTGGAAGTTTTATCGGGGGTTATGGCTCTAGGCTAATGTCAGAGGGCGGAATTAACTTAATATATAGGATTTTGGCATTGATAGCTGCGGTTATGATGTTTGTTCCTAAAAAAGGAACTGATGATATCCCTTTTGACCAGGTGGGATTTAATAAATGGCTTGCAGCCCTTCTTGCTTTCATTGTCGGTTTGGGAGCCGGGATTGTAGGGGCAGCCGGCGCATTTTTGTTAGTGCCCATCATGCTTGTCGTATTAAAAATTCCAACACGCATGACCATCGCCTCGTCTTTGGCCATTACCTTTATATCCTCCATTGGAACAACGGTAGGGAAGCTCACCACAGGACAGGTGGACTATTACCCGGCATTGATCATGATTGTCGCAAGCCTGATCGCTTCGCCGCTCGGGGCAATGGCAGGAAAGAAAATGAACACAAAAATATTGCAAATCATTCTAGCTATATTGATATTTGCTACGGCTGTTAAAATATGGTTCGATATCATTTGACTTTTTCATATAAAAAGCCCGCTGATTTCGCGGGCTTTTAAACTATTATTGAATTATCCTATTTTCACACTCAGGTTCGACCGGCTGCGGAGCCACTCTTGATTTTTTAAGTGCCGGATACCTTTTCACGGCAAGGGTTGGAAATAAAAATAAGCCGAAATAACTAGAAAACCCAGCAATTTCAGCTTAGTGCTACTTGAAAAGCGGAGAAGCTTTTTTCGTCAATTTCTGTCTCTTCTGCCAAGCCGATGAAACAAATAACGTCAAAATGAGAACAATTAAACCAAGCAAAAACGGATAAATCATGTGGATATCATACATCATGCCTGCACTAAGCGGTCCAAGAACATTCCCGATACTCATATAGGAATTGTTCATGCCCATGGCGAATCCCTGTTCATCCCCGGCCAGTTTGGAAATAAGGGTGTTCAGGACTGGTCTTAGAATAGAAGTTGCCATGAAAATAATCAATGTAACGATAAAAAAGAGTACATAGCTTGAAGCGAATATAGAAAATAAAAATCCGGCAGCCGAAACCCCCAAGAAAATATTCATCACTTTACCTTCGCCTAAACGGGAAACAAGGCGATCGACCACAAAAAGCTGCACGATGACGCTGATAATGCCTGAAACAGTTACCATGACCGCTATTTCCTGCGGTGTCGCTTTAAAAGCATTATCAAGATAAAGACCGATAATCGATTCATAAGCCATCAGCCCGAAGCTCATGACAAGTACGATGATCAGCGGAATAAAATAGGGTTTGTGGACAGACTGCACCAGTTTTTTAACCATGGGATCGTCCGCGACCCCATCGATTGTCGTTCCATCATCTTTACTTTCTTTTAGTACAATAATAGAAAAAACAACAGCCGCCACACTCACAATCGCGGATACAAGAAGCGGCATTTTCAGCCCGTAGTCCGCTAAAAAACCCCCGACACCGGGACCGATCACAATACCAAGTGACATCGCAGCTGAGATATAGCTGTTTCCTTTTGCACGCTGCTCGAGGGTGGTGATATCAGCTACATAAGCGAATATGGCCGGAATCAACAGGGCGGCCCCAATTCCTCCGATAACGCGCGAAAAATATAAGATACCAACCGAATTGGAAAAATAAAAGATGAACATGGAAAGTGCCAATCCGCTCAATCCATAAATGATCATTTTTCTCCTTCCGTATTGGTCGGTCCATTTACCTGCAATCGGGGACATGATGAATTGCGCGCCTGCAAAAATGGCAATCATCAGCCCGGCAGCCGTTCCACCTTGGCCGATGGACACTAAATAGGCAGGCATAATCGGAATGATGATCCCGAAACTCCCAATAGCAATAAACATGTTGACCATCAAAACAAACAATTTTCTTTTTTGATCAGGCTGCACCATAATCCCCTCTTTTCTTTTTCTAATAAAAACATAGCTTCTTAATGTAACAATACACGGAGGAAAAAGTCAATAAGCTTTTCTAAATTTTTTAAAATAAAACAGCCGCCGGTTTGCCCGGCGGCCAGTAACTTATAATACGAAAGCTGCAATCATTCCGAATATGAAAAGCGGAATATTATAATGAAGGAATGTTGGTACGCAAGTGTCCCAAATATGATGGTGGCGTCCGTCGGCATTCAATCCTGCAGTCGGACCGAGCGTGCTGTCGGAGGCAGGGGACCCCGCATCACCGAGCGCCCCGGCCGTTCCGATCAAGGCAGCCGTTGCAAGCGGGGAAAGGCCGGCAGCTGCACAAAGCGGTACATAAAGGGCTGCCAGAATCGGGATTGTACCGAAGGACGATCCGATTCCCATTGTAATGATCAATCCGACGAGCAGCATGAAAAAAGCAAGCAGCATTGGAGAGTTCCCTACAAGGCCTGTCGTATTCTCCACAAGCTCAGTTACAGAACCCGTTTCCTTCAAGACAGTTGCATAACCGGAAGCTACGAGCATAACAAACGCAATCATTCCCATCATGCCGATACCTTCTTGGACAACTTTATCTCCATCATGAAATTTAACGACTCTTGTAATGAATAAAAGGATGATACCCGTCAAAGCGCCCAGAACGAGAGACTTAGACACTAATTGAACGACTAAGGCTGCAATGATAGCGATTATCGTAAAGGTATGCTCCATTTTCCAAGCAGCCGGAGCAGGTTCGTCCGTAATGCCTTCAGCCATGTCGAGTTCCGCAGGAGGCGTCTGTATGGCCGGTTTCGAGACACGATCTTTTCTGTAGGAAATAAAAATGGCAATCAATAAGCCTACAATCATGCCTGATCCGGGAATCAGCATGGACAGATTTACGTCACTCAATGAAATATTCATACCGTTGGAAATCATTTCATCGCGGATGATTCCGTGGAAAATCAATCCGAAACCGGCAGGAATCATGATGTATGGAGCCTTCAAGCCAAATGTTAATGCGGAAGCGACAGCCCTCCTGTCCAATTTAAGGCGGTCAAACAATCCTAGAAGCGGCGGGATTAAAATAGGGATAAATGCGATGTGAACAGGAACGGCATTTTGTGATAAACAGGCAATTCCCGCAATCGCCAGTGCAAGCATCGTTTTTTTTCCTGTAAAGATTTTCAGCATTTGATTGACCAAAAGTGTCGTTATGCCTGATAGGCCGATCATGACAGCAAAAATCCCGAGCAAAATATAGCTGAGTGCTGTGTTGGCTTGGCCGCCCATTCCCGAAACCATCAGATTCACAGAATCAGAGAAATTCATTCCTGATACGAGGCCCGCAGTCAGGGAGGAGATGAGGATTGCAAATAAGACATTCACGCGAAGAAGGCTTAATGCAACCATAACAATTACACTGATGATAACAGCATTAGTCAGCATGAGTTAACCTCTTTCTATTATTTAATTCCATACTCTATCATCCATTTGACTGGTGAAAATGTCAACGGTGAATTGCAGAAAGGATTAGTTTTGCGGGCGGTCTAGTTTGCAGATAAAATGAAACTAAAAAATTAGATTATATTGACAAAAATTATAATTATGTTATTATAGTTACATCGACCTAGGGGAAGGTCGATGTAATCATATCACATCAAGGTTTACAGGTAAGTTATTATGGTAAGGCATTAAGCCGTGGCGTTGGGGATCGCCTAGCCCTGCAAATTTTGCAGGGTTCCCCACAACATCAATGACTAATGGGATTTAGTCATTTTTTTTATACCTAAAACAGGTACTTTGTACCAAATATACATAAATAAGGTGATTCTATGAGATATAGCATAGGGCTGGATATTGGGATATCTTCGGTAGGATGGGCTGTTATTAATTTGGATAAGAATCGGATCGAGGACCTTGGAACAAGAATGTTCGATGCTGCAGAAAATCCTAAAAACGGATCATCACTTGCAGCACCGCGGCGTGAGGCCAGGTCAATGAGAAGAAGGTTAAGGAGACGTCGCTACCGTGTCAGCCGTGTTCGTAAATTAATTATTCAATCGGGTCTGTTATCCGAAGTGGAAGCCGATCAGCTTTTTGACTGGCAAGATGGCGACTTGGACATTTGGCTAATAAGAGTAAATGCATTGGAAAGGAAGCTGACTGACCGGGAATTTGCCAGGGTTTTAATCCACTATGCAAAAAATAGGGGATTTAAGTCCAATCGTAAAAGCGAGACAAACGAAGGTGAAGGCGGGGCTTTATTAAAAGCTGTCAGAGCAAATGCTTTATTAATGGAAGGAAAAGGTTATCGTACTGTTGCTGAAATGCTTATTTTGGATGAAAAGTTCAATGGCCTGAAACGTAACAAAGGTGGAGAGTATTCCCACGTTTTGGCGAGGAGTGAAATTGAAAAAGAAATAAGAGAGGTATTCAAGCAGCAGCGCGCATTTGGACATAGCTTTGCAACAACGGAAAATGAAGAAGCATACATCAATATTTGGAGCTCACAAAGGCCTTTCTCTACACAAGACGATATCGCCAAGCGAATTGGAAATTGTACATTCGAAGAAAATGAAAAACGAGCTCCTAAGTTTTCCTATACTTTTGAGAAATTTCGGGCGTTGGATAAGATTAACCGCCTCAGGATTATTTCTGACAGAAATCCTCAGCGGGCACTCTCCGATGAGGAACGAAACAATGTTTTGGAAAGTATAATGAACAAAAAAGAAATGAAGTATAAGGATCTTCGAAAAATACTGCAATTAGAAGATAACGAGCGTTTCAATGAACTATTTTATGATCCGGGCGAGACGAACGAAAAGAACGAAAACAGGAAATTTATCTCACTTGACGGGTATTACGAAATAAAAAAGATTATTAAAGAAGTGGAAGGCAAGACGTTGGCAGAGTCATATCGGCCAATTGACTATGATACAATCGCCTATGCTGTCACGGTTTATAAAGATGATAACGATACTCGTGATTATCTGCTAAATGATTTAGTGACCAATGATGGGAAGCGAATTAGGAACATGGCAAATAGAACGTACAGTAATCCGCTTATTAATGAGCTATTAAATCTGTCATTTTCCAAATTCGGGCATCTATCATTGAAAGCGCTGAATAAAATCATTCCTTATTTGGAAGAAGGGCTTCTTTATCATGAAGCTTGTGAAAAGGCGGGTTATAACTTTAACCAGAAAGTAGGAAAAGAAAAACAGAAATTGCTGCCGGTCATTCCTGCAAATGATATTGCAAATCCGGTTGTCATCCGCTCACTATCCCAGACTCGGAAGGTATTGAGTGCGATTATTAAACGATATGGTTCCCCATCGGCTATCTATATAGAGATGGCCAGGGAAATGGGAAGGCATTATAACGAAAGACGGGAAATTGAAAAGCAATACAATAAGAATCGAACAATTAATGAAAAGGCCAAAAGCCGCATTCAGGAGCTCCATCCGGAAATCAGTGATCCGAGAGGGCACGATATTTTAAAATATAAGCTCTGGGAAGAACAGGATGGCCGCTGTGCCTATTCGCTTTATCCCATTCCGATGGAGCATCTTTTTGATTATGGATTTGCAGAAGTCGATCACATTATCCCCTACAGCCGCAGCTTTGATGACAGCAATGCCAATAAAGTATTGGTTTTGACAAAAGAGAATCAAAACAAGCAAAACAGGACGCCATATGAATGGTTTGGAAGTGATGCAGTCAGATGGGATCAGTTCATCTCATACGTCAATTCATTAAAGGTCCGGAAAAAGAAAAAGGATTTGTTGTTAAAACAGAACTTTGACGACGAACAGGCAGAACAGTTCAAGACAAGGCATTTGAATGATACTCGATATATTACTAGATTCCTGAAAGGCTTTATCGAGGATAATTTGAAATTCCGGGAAGAAAAAGGAAGGAAACAATATGTTTTTACGGTTAATGGGGCATATACATCCTTAATGAGGAAAAGATGGGGATTCAACAAAAATCGTGAAGAAAATGATTTGCATCATGCATTGGATGCAGTACTGGTAGCAGTAAGTCTTCCTTTCAGGCATCGTGTGAGCAATTATTTTAAACATAGTGAATTGCATGCCTCGCAACTTCTCAAGCGCAAAGGAGAGCGTTTCCCGGAGCCTTGGGAAGGTTTTACAAAAGAAGTGGAAGCGAGAATGCTGCAAGACCCTGAAACTCTTAAGTTGGCATTGGAGAGCCTGTCCCTGGACAGCTATGACAACGATTTTATCAACAGAGTCAAACCCATCTTTGTCTCCAGAATGCCGAAGAGATCGGTCAAGGGACAAATTCATGAGGAATCTATCAGGAGACATCGGGGCTATACGGAAAAAGGGTTAAACCTTTTGGTGAAAAAATATCCGTTGCAAGACATTAAATTTGATAAAAATGGAGACTTTCCAATGTATGGAAAAGGGTCTGATCCTAAAACATATCAGGCAATTAAAGAAAGGTTTTTGGAATACGGGGATGCTGCCAAAGCATTCAGCACACCTTTATATAAGCCATCGAAGAATCCGGAGAAAGCACCGATTATCCGGAGTGTTAAATTAGAAACCACAGCTAACCAGGTGTTCCATTTGGATGATAAAACAGTTGCAGACCACGCAAGCATTGCACGGACTGAAGTTTTCAGGCATAAGGAGAACGGCAAATATTATTTGGCTCCTGTGTATGTAAGTGATGTGATGGCAAAGAGAGTGCCTGAGAGGTTTATTACTGCCAACAAGCCATATAATGAATGGACAGTGGTAAATGATGAGTATGAATTTTTGTTTAATCTATTTCCAAATGATGTTATTAGAGTAGTAATGCCAAGGGAAAAAGAATCTAGGACATGGAATAAAACAAACATTAGATGGACTGAAGGTTTATTCTATTATAAGGGAGTAGACTCACGTACTGCTGCAATATCATTGATTGATCATATGAACAGCTTCCTCGATAGGATCGGTTCTAAAAATTTATTATTGATTGAGAAATACCAGACTGATCCTCTAGGTAATTTGACAAAAGTACAAAAGGAAAAGCGTTATGGCGTATAGGCATATTGTAATCAGGAATCCGGCAAAGATCTCAACATCCCATGAACAATTAGTAATTAAACAGGAAGAATCTATCAAAATCCCTTTGGAGGATATTGTGACCATAACGCTTGAAGATCCTGCTATCACGATTACGAATGGGTTATTAAGCAAATGTACGGAATATCATGTCGAACTCATTGTCTGTGACGGAAAACGGATGCCGAGTGGAATAGTTCAACCGTTTCATCGGCATTCTAGGCAGAAGCAAGCATTGGATATGCAACTATTTTTAGGGAAGCCTTTTAAAAAGCGGATATGGCAAAAAATTGTTATCAGAAAGCTTGAAAATCAGGCACGTTGCCTTGAATTGGTTCATAAAGGTGAAGAGTCTCAAAAATTATATTCTATCAGCCGGAGTGTTGAATCCGGCGACCGAACAAATAGAGAAGCGTATGGCGCAAAACTTTATTTTGAAACGCTTTTTGGTGCAGGTTTTCAACGAAGAGAGAACAATGTGTATAACATCTCTTTGAATTACGGTTATAGTATTATTCGTTCACTGGTTGCCAGAGCGCTTGTAAGGTACGGATTTACCCCTAGCATAGGGATTTTTCACGACAGCCAGACGAATGCCTTCAATTTGGCTGATGATTTCATGGAAGTGTTGCGCCCATTTGTTGATGTGATCATAGTTAATAATGTGAAGGAAGAATCAGAATGGTCTTCAGAGATAAGAAAGAAATTATTTGAAGTGTTGGAAATTGAAGCGACATGGAAAAACGAAAGGCTAAATGTAACCCATGGAGTGGACAATATGATCAAAAGTTTTGTATCTGCATGCCGGCAGCAGGATGCAAATCTATTAGTACTTCCAGAATTAACCAATTTAAACGTACATACATATGAGTAGATACATGAGGATTATCGTTTTCTTTGATTTGCCGGTAGTACTTCCGAAGGAAAGAAAAGCCTACTCTCGTTTCCGTAAGTTTTTATTGAATGACGGATATACAATGCTTCAATATTCAGTATACACAAGAATTTGCAATGGGGAGGATGCGGTCCGTAAACATATGAAGAGATTGCAGGAGAATCTCCCCCCTGTTAATGGGGCCATCCGAGCAATGAAAATAACGGAGAAACAATTTGCCAATATGGAGATTTTATTGGGTACAACGACAGCAGAAGAAGAACTCGGTGTTAAAAAAGTAGATTTCTTTTAAAGAGTACTTGCAATTTATTTTGCAGGTATTTTTTTTACAGTTATTTCTATAAAAAATAAAACAAAGCGGATAAATCCCAGGGATAAATCCTTCTTTTTTGGAAATACAAAACCCCTGAAACGGGGAGGAATCAAGGGTTTTGCGGCCATGTATCATATCACATCAAGATTTACAGGGGAATTATGGCCCTCTTTTTGTTTACATCGTTGCAACCAAATCATATCACATCAAGATTTACAGGGGAATTATGGCCAGTTTCCTAATAGGAACTTCGGATCCTCTATCATATCACATCAAGATTTACAGGGGAATTATGGCTGTCCACGCTGTTTTAATACCACTGCTGGAATCATATCACATCAAGATTTACAGGGGAATTATGGCTTTCAAGATCATCTCCCTGGATGCTCTCAAATCATATCACATCAAGATTTACAGGGGAATTATGGCCACTGGGTAGGACAATCTCTTTCTCTTCTTATCATATCACATCAAGATTTACAGGGGAATTATGGCGTTTCATTGAGATCATTATTGATATGAATGATCATATCACATCAAGATTTACAGGGGAATTATGGCGTAAAAAGTTTATACCCATATTCTATTTTCATCATATCACATCAAGATTTACAGGGGAATTATGGCCCGCTGGTTTACCTTCAATCCGAAAGTTCCATCATATCACATCAAGATTTACAGGGGAATTATGGCCCAGCTTCACGTGGATCCACTTTCTTTTTCATCATATCACATCAAGATTTACAGGGGAATTATGGCGCAAAAAATTATGATATGGATTATCTTGCAATCATATCACATCAAGATTTACAGGGGAATTATGGCAACGAGGGCAGGCGCACCTTGTGGGATTGGATCATATCACATCAAGATTTACAGGGGAATTATGGCCACCTCATAAAACCATTCCCTGTCCCTTGTATCATATCACATCAAGATTTACAGGGGAATTATGGCGCTGTCAATCCAGCTTTCCCACCTGCAATTATCATATCACATCAAGATTTACAGGGGAATTATGGCACTCGATAATAGGAATATTCCAATCCGCCTATCATATCACATCAAGATTTACAGGGGAATTATGGCATCCATGATAGACCATTCAGCCAATCCGCAATCATATCACATCAAGATTTACAGGGGAATTATGGCCCTTGTACTCATGGATTTCATCGAATATCCATCATATCACATCAAGATTTACAGGGGAATTATGGCTTATGGTTGGACGACACGTGTCAAAAGCGGATCATATCACATCAAGATTTACAGGGGAATTATGGCCCCAGTCGTTAAATAGATGCCTTTTACATTATCATATCACATCAAGATTTACAGGGGAATTATGGCGTTTTTCGTGATCACGAATTCATCCAGCATATCATATCACATCAAGATTTACAGGGGAATTATGGCCCTAATCCTTTCGCTTCCACCTTCGTATTAATCATATCACATCAAGATTTACAGGGGAATTATGGCCCTAATCCTTTCGCTTCCACCTTCGTATTAATCATATCACATCAAGATTTACAGGGGAATTATGGCAGGGGTGAAGGGACTATTTCCCGAAGGAGGATCATATCACATCAAGATTTACAGGGGAATTATGGCTTAGTCGGGGCGGTATTCTTTAAAGCGCGCATCATATCACATCAAGATTTACAGGGGAATTATGGCCCTACCTTTATGCTCCAGGAACTAAAGGAGATCATATCACATCAAGATTTACAGGGGAATTATGGCCATCTTTTACGATGTTTGTTCCGACTGATTATCATATCACATCAAGATTTACAGGGGAATTATGGCTATTGCAACGAAAGAGTTAACGAGTTATACATCATATCACATCAAGATTTACAGGGGAATTATGGCGGTTTCGGATGGAGAACGATACAACATGATATCATATCACATCAAGATTTACAGGGGAATTATGGCTTCTATCGTGTGATATGTGACATCGTGCCAATCATATCACATCAAGATTTACAGGGGAATTATGGCACATGAGCGCACCTAACCGTCTTAGCTTCGATCATATCACATCAAGATTTACAGGGGAATTATGGCTAATTCTGCGAGATTGTAACCCCACGAAAGATCATATCACATCAAGATTTACAGGGGAATTATGGCATTACCTGCGCGATTTGGTCGATTAAAGTAATCATATCACATCAAGATTTACAGGGGAATTATGGCGACAGTTTTTGTCCTTCTGATCCTCTTTCCATCATATCACATCAAGATTTACAGGGGAATTATGGCAAAGCTCTAGCATCTTGCGAAGGATTTTTTATCATATCACATCAAGATTTACAGGGGAATTATGGCGCGCAATTTAACCGTGTTAAGCATAATTGCATCATATCACATCAAGATTTACAGGGGAATTATGGCAGGACTGGACCGATGAACATTCGCAAGAGGATCATATCACATCAAGATTTACAGGGGAATTATGGCTTGGTACACCGGTGTACCGTTTGAAAACCGATCATATCACATCAAGATTTACAGGGGAATTATGGCCAGAAAAACACGAATATGAGAAAGGCTATCATCATATCACATCAAGATTTACAGGGGAATTATGGCCTCTAATGACCTCGCTAACTTCCCGCCTAAATCATATCACATCAAGATTTACAGGGGAATTATGGCTAACAAACCTGTTGTTACATAACTAGCATTATCATATCACATCAAGATTTACAGGGGAATTATGGCAAAACACCGGAAGAAAAGCAAAGATTAATGATCATATCACATCAAGATTTACAGGGGAATTATGGCTCCGCCGTGGGAATCCGATAAAGAAATCGTATCATATCACATCAAGATTTACAGGGGAATTATGGCAGTTCCGCCTCGTATTGCTCAAGTTCCCTAATCATATCACATCAAGATTTACAGGGGAATTATGGCAGAGTAGTTTTTTCATTGTAAAGGGCCTCCATCATATCACATCAAGATTTACAGGGGAATTATGGCTCCTATTACGAGCAAACGGGCATGAAGCCGATCATATCACATCAAGATTTACAGGGGAATTATGGCTATCGCAGGTATCCGTAGCATTGTCGGCAGATCATATCACATCAAGATTTACAGGGGAATTATGGCTAATCACCAAGCGCAATTGTGGATGCATTAATCATATCACTGTAAACTAGCACATTATTTCAGACACCTAATTTCAAATTAACTCCGGTGAAAAACCTGAA
>NZ_VEKZ01000006.1:79135-109886 GCF_007681465.1 Siminovitchia fortis | reverse complement strand
ATTTCAGGTTTTTCACCGGAGTTAATTTGAAATTAGGTGTCTGAAATAATGTGCTAGTTTACATGAATGAACATAAAGGATTTGTCCGTTATACGAAACCATGTACCATACAGTACTGCCTTCATGTAAATCTCCTTTTACTTGTCCCAAATAATCAACGACTGCCCCTCGGTTGACTTGCCCCCAGACGTTTTGCCCAAATCCTGGAGATGTCCGCAGATTAACCGGGTCACCCGTTATGACTGCACCTTCTTTAATATCAACTAACGAACTTTGAATA
Organism: Siminovitchia fortis; assembly: GCF_007681465.1. NCBI lineage: Bacteria > Bacillati > Bacillota > Bacilli > Caryophanales > Bacillaceae > Siminovitchia > Siminovitchia fortis. The sequence continues at coordinate 109,606 of NZ_VEKZ01000006.1, read as the reverse complement.
TAGCCGTTGTTGTTTCTATATTTATCAGTTTGGGGTGATCTCGACATTTGTTTATCAAGCGCTTCTTTAAATGTTAAATTATAATTTGTATAAAAAATATTCGATGTATTGATATTCGAAGCTTGAATCCACACCAATTTTCCGTTCAATTCTCCCCTGTACCATATATAATTTCCGACCTTCTCTGTTAGATTCACTTTAAAGGCCTGGTTCTTATAGGGGCTTAAGTCACGGTAGATAACATCCTTACCCGCTCCCCAGGCATCCGTATATGCCCAGCCGGTTCCCTTTAATATAAAAGTCTTGGTTTGCTTATCAACGCCAACATGGTTCTGGGCCCACATATCGCCTGCCTTGACCCAGCCTATTACCCCGTTTGTGCTGCTTGCCACTGTGCTGATCAGGTAATACTGCTGACCATTGAGGTCCGCTTGCTTTTTAATATAAAATACCTTATCCGTATACTGTGCACCTGCGGTAGTAAACGGATTTTGATCGCCTATATTTTTATATATTCCGGTCTCTGTCTTCTGGATCCTTCCAAGCTTGCTTGTCGAGTTTTCTTTTATTGTGGTCACATTTCCCGCCTGGATCCACACCAATCTTCCGTTTAATTCTCCCCTGTACCAAATATAATTACCAACCTTTTCTGTCAGGTTCACTTTAAAGGTCTGGTTCTTATAGGGGGTTAAATCACGGTAAATAACATCCTTGCCCGCTCCCCAGGCATCCGTATATGCCCAGCCAGTTCCCTTTAAAATGAAAGTCTTGGCTTGTTTATCAACGCCGACATGGTTCTGGGCCCACATATCCTCCGCCTTTACCCAGCCTATTACGCCGTTTGTGCTGCTTGCAACTGTGCTGATCAAGTAATACTGCTGCCCATTGATTTCTGCTTGCTTTTTAATATAAAAGACCTTATCCGTATACTTAGTTCCTGCGGTTGTATACGGGGTCCTATCCCCTATATTTTTATATATCCCGGCATTTGCGTTTTGGATCCTTCCCAGTTTGCTTGTTGAGCTTTCTTTTGTGGAATTTTCATTTATTTTGGTCACATTGCCTGCCTGGATCCACACCGATCTTCCGTTTAATTCTCCCCTGTACCAAATATAATTACCAACCTTCTCTGTCAGGTTCACTTTAAAGGTCTGATCCTTATAGGGGGTTAAATCACGGTAAATAACATCCTTGCCCGCTCCCCAGGCATCCGTATATGCCCAGCCGGTTCCCTTTAAAATGAAAGTCTTGGCTTGTTTATCGACTCCGACATGGTTTTGGGCCCACATATCATCTGCCTTAACCCAGCCTAATACGCCTCTTGTACTGCTTGCCACTGTGCTGATTAAATAATACTGCTGCCCATTGGCTTCTGCCTGCTTTTTAATATAAAAGACCCTATCCGTATACTCTGTTCCTGCAGTTGTAAACGGGTTCTTGTCCTCTACATTTCTGTATAGCCCCGCATTTGCGTTTTGGATCCTTCCCAGTTTACTTGTAGAGCTTTCACGAACTGCTGCTTTTAGGCTAAACGTTTGTAATTCGGCATCTTTAAAAGTTTCAAGTGTACTCTCACTACTATTATCTTCTACATTGTCCTTTTCAACAGTTGATTTACTCTCTATTTTTTCTGGATCTTCTTCTGAAGTTTGATTCATCTGTTGATTTGTTTTTGCTTTAAGGTTATCTATCTCATTAGTTGAAGATTCAATATCTTCATCGGAATTATTTTGATCTACTAACTTTAGATCAACTTCGCTTTCGGCTAGTTCCCCTTTCTTTATTTGTTCAGCTACATTAATATTTTCAGGATCAGTCTCAGTATCTAAAGTATTGTTCTCCGCTAAATAATGTGGTGGAAAAGCTAATACCGTTGCTAAAACTGCTCCCACTAAACCTTTAATCCTCATTTTAAGTAATCGTTTCCTCACCTTTCATAGAATTGATTGTTTTTATCAAACTTTATTCCTATCTTATATTAAACTATGAATTTGTTTTGGTAAATGTTTTTTTGAAAGGGATTCTTATACTCATCTTCAAGTTTTTGGAATCTGTAAAGAGAAAACATACTAATATTAGCAGCACAGACCAAGATCATGTTTGTGCTACTATTTTTTATGGTAGAAGTAAAGGAAGGTCGAACAGCCCTTGGAACCGAATAAGTGTCCGTACTAAAAACCGACGACTTCACACCCTTATACGAATCAGTTTAGTATGTTGGATCTAAGAAATCATGTAAAAGAAAATGGAATCGATAAGGCAGTGTAAAGAAATTCGATGATTCACCAAGAAAATTTATATGAAACATTTCGTGGCATTTGATGTCAGTATGAGAAAAAGTACGATGGGCATTTACGATCGTTATCGTCAATGTGAATTTGAAGGAGAAGATTGAACAAAAAAAGGATTAGCTTTACTCGAATCGAAAGATTCTAATCCAGCAATTTCAAAAGACATTGTGCGTTTTGAGCAGGTCCGTGATTATGCCAAACGGATTTTTGATTTAAAGGAAAAAAGGCCAAACTCGTAAAGCAAATGGTCGAACTATCGGGAGAACGAAAGGAGTATCAAGTCCTCTCAGGTATTTGCCTGTTCACCAAAAATGCGTAAAAGTCAAAACCATTTGACTTTTATAGAGGAGTAGCCCCCCCTACTTAAAATAAATTCATCCCTCCGAAAAATAAATCATAAAAAACACTTGATTGTAGGTAAGGAGGGGCTGTCTACAGAAAATTAGTTTTCACTGACTTTCTGGACAGCCCCACTAAAATTTTTATTTAAAGACTGATTTAACAATCCGTTCACTTGCTCTTCCATCTTCTAAATAACAGTATTTCTGATAAAAGGCATCATGCTTGCCTGTAAAATTAAATCCTTCTTCTCTTACCTTCTTAACTTCATCAATTATTTCTTCTGTTGTTCTCACTAATGGGCCAGGGGCTTCTGATTGAAGGTCAAAATAAAAACCTCTTAAACTATCCCGATATTCATCTATATCATAAACAAAAAATATAATAGGTCGGTGTAAAACAGCATAATCAAAAAAGACAGATGAATAGTCCGTTATTAAGACATCGGAAATTAAATACAAGTCTCTGATATCCGAATGATTGGAGCAGTCATAAACAAATCCTTCATATTGCTCTAATTCTATACTTTGAGAGACTAAATAATGTGCTCTTAATAAAACGATGTATTCATCTCCTAATTCTTGATGTATCTTTTTTAAGTCTATTTTTAGATCTAATTTATATTTTCCAACCCCAAAAAATTGATTATCCCGCCAGGTCGGTGCATAAAGAATTATTTTTTTATCTACAGGCAAGTTTAGGGCTGCTTTTATCTTATTAATAGTAGATGACTTATTGTTATTAATTAAAAAATCATTCCTGGGATAGCCTGACTCAATTACTGTTCCATTGAATTGAAATGCCCTTTTAAAAATTTCTGTAGAATAAGCATTTGGGGAGACTAAATAATTCCATTTACTAGCCTCCTTTGTAAAATTCTTCTTATATTCTTCTGTACTTGTACCAGGCATATGCACTTCTTTTATATCTATACCAAGCTTTTTTAAAGGCGTGCCATGCCATGTTTGTAAGTATATCGTATTCTTTGGTTTCGGGATCCACAAAGGTAATCGGCTGTTTGTTACCCAATATTTTGCTCGCGCCATTAAAAAGGTCCACTTTAAGGAAAAACGTCTAATTACAAGAACCTCTTTGTCCTGAAAGTTTGCTAAATAGTTTCTGTCTACGCTCCAATACATTTTATGATCAGGGTAGTGTTCTATCATATATTCATATATGGCCCTTGGATTATCACTATATTGTTTACCTAAAAAGCTTTCAAACACTATTAATTTGTCTTTTTTCGGCAATACAAATGCAAGTATCGAAAAAAACACTTTATAAATTTTAAGCAGATACTCTTTAAACCATCGAATCATTATTCCACCACGCAATTAAAATGCTGTTGAATACATGCCCCTAGACATCCAGTGTTTTATAAAAGCTAGCCATAGCTTCTTTATTGTATTCTTCGGGGTTGAAGGAGACTTGCTTTACTTTTTGGTCAACAACAGAAAGCATGCCCCTATAAATTCCATCCACAGAGTTTTCAACCAATACACCGTATTTGCCATCTTCCAATACGTATCTATTAGCTATTATATCGGTTGCAATCGTCGGTAGACCTAAAGTCAGTGATTCTAACAGTACCAGCGGCTGCCCTTCGTAGTGTGAGGAAAGTACAAATGCATCACATTTACTCATCAAATTAAATGGGTTCGACCTATGTCCAGTTAAAAATACATGATTTTGCAAATCAAGTTCCAAAATGAGATTTTCTAATTTTCTTCTTACAGGTCCCTCACCAATAATGTACAAGCGAGTGTTCGGCTTTTCTTTATGAAGCAGAGCAAATGCCTCTATTAATTGATCTTGTCCCTTTTCAGGAGATAGCCTTCCCATATTAACAAAACTTACAATGCCCTCTTCATTTTCAGGAATTGGGATATTAAAAATATCAAAGTTCCCTTTGTTAACAGGCCTTACACTTACCATTACAGGCTTATTTTCTTGATAATAAATATCCGCAGTATCATTAGACTGCTCTTTTATTTTTTGAGGATTAATTGAATTTTTAATGTAAGTAATTTTTGTAGTTCCAATAAACTTATCTAGGTTCTTTTTATTTAAATTCATTGTAGCTTCTGACACACTAATTAGTTCATCAAAATATTTATATAGAGAAAATACACCTCTAAGGTTTATATAATGAGGTCTTCTTCCATTTACCTCCCTATTCATATCTGAATAGAGATCACTATGCATATAAATCATTTTTTTCTTAGATTCCCCAGCCAAAAGTATACATGGCCAAAACATTGAATACCCGCTAAAATCAATAACATAATCAAATTTTGACTTTCCAAAAATCCTTCTAAATTCTCTCTCAAACATTTTTGATGGATATATTTTCTCTAATAGCGGTGAGGTCAGTCCTCTATTTTTGGTAATATAGTTTCGATAATTATCTAATATTGTTGAATTAATCCTTCCTATTTTAAAGGCCAATCTAGCTTTTGGATTAACTCTGTGCATATTTGATATTACTTCTTGGTTATTAGTAAAATTTACTAATAAAGTAACATCGTATCGTTCATAATCAATATTTTCCAACAGGCTCAGTGCCGCTCCGGTTATACCGTTGTTCTTTAAGCCACCCGGATAAATTAAAATTTTTTCTTTTTCTTCTGTCTTCGATATGTTTTTGTCTTTAAAAATAAGATTTACTATATTTTTGGTCACATTTCCGTAATCGTTATTACAATATTTTTCTATAAATTCGGTGTAGAGCTTTTTATATTGCTGTTTTATAGATTCAATGTTTTGAATATCATCTATCAAGCTTTCCAGGCTGGTTGAAATTGGTCCGGGCAATTGATCTACCTCAATATACATACCCCTGTTGGATTTATAGTCATCATAATCCCACATATAGAACAATATCGGTTTTTTAGTAACTAAAAAGTCAAAGAAAATACTCGAATAATCCGTAATTAAAATATCAGTAATTGATAAAAGTTCATTAGTATCAATTGAATCAGGAACCAAATAATCTTTTAATAAGGGATTAGAACTGGCAAATTTATATAAAAAAGGATGCACCTTAATAAGCACTTTGTAACTGGCGCCAAACTTCTCTTCCAGTTTGCTCATATCATTTAATATTTGTTCAACATCATCTCTCGGCTCGGATATTCTATTCCCTTTCCATGTCGGAGCATAAAGAATTATTTTTTTATCACCTACCACTATTCCATATCGGGCTAAAAATTCTTTTACTTCATCTTTATCTGTATTAACTGTCAAGTCTATTCGAGGATAACCCTCTTCCAATATTGTTCCATTATAAAGGCCCTTTAGTTTAAAACCTCTTTCAAATACACTTGTAGTAAAAGGATTAGGGCTTATAATATAATCTGAACTAAGAAAGTTACGTACGATATTACTAGGGCCCATTAATTGTCCTGGTATATCATACCCCATCTGTTTTAAAGGGGTCCCATGCCAAGTGTTAATATAAACTTGTTCTGGTTTAATAGTAACTAAGTTTGGGAAAGTTGAATTGTTAATTAGATACTTACTTGAAGCCAGATAATAAAAATACTTCCTAGTCATCCTCAAAACAAAATGAACATTTGAATGTTTTTTGTATTTTTCTTTCAATGACTTTAATAAAGCCTTATCTGAAATAGACCAGACATGAACGAAATTTTTCCATTCTTTATTTTCCAAAATATACTTAAAAATAGCATATGGATTATCGGTCATTGATTGACCATCTCTGCTTTCATAAAAAATAACGTTATCTTTAACGGAGGATTGCTCGTAGAATTTAGCATAAACAGATCTATTTCTTATATCTTTGTTTTTAAGGAAATTTGAAATTGGATTTAATAAAACATTAACCCTTCTCTTAGTAACCTTCTTTACTAATTGGTAATCCACAATAATCTCTCCTTATTGAAAATCACAAATAGGTGTCTTCCTCATTAAACCACCAAAATATTATACACCATTCTTGATAGTAAAGTTATTTTTACTATTTGTCAAAAAGGGTTTTTCTGCCATTAGAACGTGTTTAAACTTGGAGATGACATTAAAGCATCTCTATTGTGATCCACTATTTGCTTAATGTGTCATTATTCGCATATTCAATATCAAAAAATTTAATTCTTTATTTCAAGAACATATGATATATTTATAATTAAAAGCTTTAAAATACGGAGGTTTCCATAATGAAAAAAGTAATCACGTATGGAACATTCGATTTGCTCCATACAGGGCATATCAATATCTTGCGTCGGGCAAAAGAATACGGCGATTATTTGATTGTGGCCATTTCATCTGATGAATTTAATGCCTTGAAAGGCAAGAAGGCTTATTACACTTTCGAACAGCGCAAGGCAATCCTGGAAGCAGTTCGCTATGTAGATGAGGTCATTCCTGAACATACTTGGGAACAGAAAGTGGAAGATGTTCAAAAGCATGGCGTCGATGTTTTTGTGATGGGTGATGACTGGGAAGGGAAATTTGACTTCTTGAAGGAATACTGCGAGGTTGTTTATTTGCCGCGTACAGTTGGAATTTCTACCACCAAAATTAAAAAGGATTTAAATCAAGCAAATAATGGTTAGGGAATTTGCAATCCACCTATATCTGTTTGTTTTTCGCTTTTTCTTTACAATATTCAGCATTTGTCCCCAAAAGAAGAAAACAACTTTTGTTGCTTCCTTTGGGGACAATGCTTTGTTCGTGATAAAAGAACTTCAAAAACAGACGGACGATCAGATTGTTGTCTTGAAAACTGCTTCGTGCAGGGTGGATTTTCAAGTGGATTCGTTGGACTTTGAGCCCAAAAAATTTTTTGATTGGATTCGCTCCATATACCATTTGGCCACTTCAAATGTTATTTTTATCGACAATTATTTCGGCTTTTTGGCAGCGGTTAAGTTTAAACCGGGTGTTAAATGTATTCAACTTTGGCACGCCGTTGGTGCAATAAAGCAATTTGGCCTTAAGGACCCTTCCAATGCAGGACGGTCACCTAAAGCCATTGAACGCTTTAAAAAGGTCTACAGCCAATTCGATTATGTTGTTGTCAGCGGCGATAAAATGACGGACATTTATCGTGAAAGCTTCGGAATTGGAGAAGAAAATATTCTTCGAACCGGTATACCTCGGACGGATTTCTTTTTTGATGAACAAGCATTAAAGAAGGCTTCCGATGCTTTACGAAAGAAATACCCGGCCATTCAAGAAAAAAAAGTTATTTTATATGCCCCTACCTATCGTGAGGGTGAATTTAATGTGTCGTCCCTTCCTCTGAATATCGATTATATGTATCAGGAATTAAAAAATGAATATATATTATTGTTGCGGCTTCATCCTGCTGTCCGCTTTGATTTTGTCATTCAATATCCAGACTTTATATATGATGTATCCGATTACCCGGATATCAACCACTTGCTGGCTGTAACCGACCTTTTAATTTCGGATTACTCCTCTATCCCTTTTGAATTTTCGCTTTTGCAAAGACCTATGATTTTCTTTGCGTATGACTTGGAGGAATATGCCAAATCCCGTGGTTTTTGGGAGCCTTACGAACAGCTTGTTCCTGGTCCGATAGTTTACAATTCAAAAGATCTTGTGGAAGCCATTCGAACAAATAATTATGATTTTAATCAAATTGTAAAATTTGCAAATGAGTGGAATGAATTTTCGACAGGAAGCGCCAGCCGCCGCTTAATTCAAGCTGTCTACCCTGAAAGTGAAAATGCAAGAGCTATAAGCAGGGGATAATTTTCTAACTAAAGGTATGTACGGTTAAGCGAAATGATAGTATTATAGGGAGTAGCGTATCTATATTGAAAAGGAGTTCAACCCAAATGGGACGACATAATTCTACAACGACTAGAAAACGAAAGCGCAGAAGGCGTATATTTTGGTTCGCCATTTTTCCATTGCTGCTGGTTGCATCAGTGAGTGCTTCTTATGGGGCATACTTATATAAAAAAGCTGAAAACATGATGGGCGGAGCCTTTTTTGATAATCGAGGAAAATCTGATCTTCGAGACAAAAAGGTTGACCCCCATATTGACAATGTATCGATTCTTTTTATCGGTATTGATGAGAGTGAAAAGCGCGGGTATTCTGACAACGCCCGCTCCGACGCCCTCATGCTCGCCACTTTGAATGAAAAAGAAAAATCGGTTAAACTGTTGACAATTCCTCGCGACTCTTACGTCTACATCAAAGAAGTTGGCTATAATACAAAGATCAACCATGCACACAAGTACGGCGGGCCCCGTGCCACGATTGAAACTGTGGAGGATTTGTTAGATATTCCAGTTGACTACTATGTCCGTCTTGATTTTGAAGCATTCATGGCTGTTGTCGATGCTTTGGGCGGAATTGAAGTGGATGTTCCTTATGCCTTCTCGGAACAGAATTCTAAAGACAAGGCTGACGCTATTTCACTTGAAGCTGGAATGCAAAAGCTAGATGGCGAAGAAGCTTTGGCACTTGCTAGAACCAGAAAGCTTGATAACGATATTGAACGCGGTAAACGCCAGCAGGAAATCATGAAAGCCATTGCCAAAAAAGCTGCCAGTGGAGCTTCTATCACAAAATATGGAAAAGTGATTGATGCGATCGGTGACAACATGCGGACGGATATGACATTCGATGAAATCAAAGCATTTGTTGATTACGCTGTTTCAGGAGATTTAAGTATCGAATCCTATACATTGGAAGGTGAGGATACACGGATCATGAACAGCCAGGGACAAAATATTTATTACTGGCAGCTTGATGAAGATAATCTGGCGGAGGTCAAAGGGAAGCTCAAGGAGCATTTGGATATCGCCACTTATGATAATACCGAAGTGGCCAAACCGGCTGCAGAGGAATAAGCGATTGAACACTAAAAGGGGCTGGCAGAAAATCAATGAGATTTGATTTCCCTGCAGTCCCCTTGTTTTTATCGATGCAAAAAGGCATCTAAGGTCCGTTTCCATCGACCTTAGATGCCTTTTTTAAAAATTAAAGTATAAAATTTTACCGAACTTTCTCTTATTTAAACTTTGGAATATCAAACTCCAGGTTTGGATTATCCAACTGTTTGTAGAGCGACTCGATTCTCGCCGTCTGTTTTACAGCCCAGCCAATATCTGTTGCATACTGCTTTGACGGATTGACGAAGTTCCACCTCATTTTATAGATGGTATTTTGTTTGTATTGATTATGAATATATTGTTGTCCAATAAACTCTGCTCCGCCGACAACGGCCTTGGCAGGTGTATCCCACCCTTGTTCATATGCATGAACAGCTCCACATGTGTTTGGACAGGAATCATACGCTTTGATCCCGAACATATTATATACTTTTTTAATATTTTTTAAGTCTTTTCGATTGGTGGAAGTAACAAGAACAGCTTTACCCTTTTTATCCTTTCCTACTTCAGTCCCACTGGCCAGCTTGGATGTCCCTTGCCCTGTCTCTAAAAATGCATGGGAAATTAAATATATTTCATTTACCTTATGTTTTTTACCACCGTCTATGAAGGCCTTCCCAAGCCCTTGCAAGGTACCTTTTCCGGCTAATACTTTGTCCAGCTCTGCCGCGGAAACGCCCGCACTTGAACTTAATACTAAATGCTGAAATCGGCTGTTTTTATTTGGATTTACATTTTGTTCCACTTCGCTGGCCTTTGCATTTCTCCATGTCCCATATTTGATTTCATGCCAAGTTTTTCCCTCTTTGACAATGGTCACCTTAGTCCCCTTTGCAAGAGTCGCATATACGTGGCTTTTTGAATCCGCCGATTCCCGTATATGAACATTGGAGGTTGTAGTGGCTGTTGTGTCCTTTAGATCAACCAAAGAGGACTCTACATAAAGTTCCTTATTGCTATATTTTATTTTATACCATTTGTTCGTTCCTTCCGACTGTTCTCCGGTCACGGTTCCCAAAATGGTCACCTTTGTTTTATTTTTAACAGTTGTATGCACATTATCGCCGATTTTTGGTGAGGTGCGTAATTTTACTTTATCCCTTTTTACCTCTCCGGTTTTTACGATATTAATATAATCCTTATGAACAAAAGCATTTTGATTTTTATACTTATCTGTCTGCGGATTAAGACTCATCTGTATATTTACTGCCTCTTTAAGAGTAATGTTATGTTGAGTGTACTTAATTTTATTTTCCTTTATGTTTGAAGAGTGAATCCAAACGGTTTTGCCGTTCAAAGTTCCCCGATACCAAACATTGCTGCCGACCTTTTCAGTAAGATTTACATTAAATTCTTTGTTCGCGTAAACCTTCAAATCGGAATATACCAAGTCTTTCCGCCCGCCCCATGCTTTGCTGTAGGCACTGCCAACTCCCTTGATATATAATTTTTTAGCAGTCTTATCTATGCCTGAATGAGGGTGTGATGAAATATCAGTCGATTTCACCCAACCGACAACACCTTTCGTACTGCTTGGCTGCCTGCTTATTAAATAAAAGGTCTGACCATTAATGATTGATTGTTTCTTTATATAGTAGACTGAATTTGTATAAGTAGAGCCTGCTGCTGATGAGGATGGAGAACCCAGAGTTTTATAGATTCGAACTTTTGAGTTTTTGATATGACCGAGTCTGCTTATCTTGCTCTCCTTCGCCTGTACAACATTGCTGCTTAATATCCAAGCCGTTTTACCATCAAGCTTTCCTCGGTACCATGTACTGTTGCCAACCTTTTCAGTCAAATTCACCTGAAATGCTCGATCCTTATACTTAGACAAGCTGGAGTATGTATAGTCTTTTTTGCCGCCCCACGCTTTAGTATAAGCACTGCCGGTCCCTTTTACATAAAACGTTTTTTTCTTTTTGTCTACCCCTGTGTGCTTCTTGGTTGACATATCTTTTGACTTTACCCAGCCAACTACACCTTTTTTATCGCTTGGCTGCTTGCTGATTAAATAATAGGTTTCTTTTTTAACTGTGGCTTGCCTTTTAATGTAATAGACTTGGTTTGTGTAGGTGGAGCCAGCGGTTTTAGCTGATTTCAATTTTAAATCAGAATAGATTTTCACTTTAGAATTGCGGATATGGCCAAGTCTGCTTGTTCTTTGTTCAGCAATGGATTGTGTTGATTTTATTTGATTTTTTGCCGCTTCTTTAGCATGTAATTGACTTGGATAGGAAAAGAAAATGAAGATTATTAAAATAATAGACAATAGCTTTTTCATTTGTTCCCCCTGAACGTAAATATTTTGTATATCACCATTACATTTTATTCTGCTACTATACTCATCCTCCCAAATGCTCAAAAGGTCTAGTTAATTATGGAAATATAGTCTGATTATAGCATGTTTGGTAATCTTCTATACTAGAATTGCAGAAGAAATTTTTAAAATATAATCCCCTGATTTGATTTTAATGTTGTCGTCATGCCATGACTTTTCCTTAGCTGTTGAAGGTTGCCGCTATCTAGGATATTTGTACTAAAAATAGCCTATGATTTGCCGATAAAAAAAGAGTAGAAACAAAATTTCCGTTATGGCAGCCTGACATAGGAAATTGTGTTTAAAAGATGGGCTTTATTTTTGCTAATAGATCAGATAAAGAGGAGTGTATGAATGAAGAGAACGTTATTTTTGGCTTTGTTGGCAATAGGATTGGTCTTCACTCCGTTTGGCAATGCCGCCGGCGCCCAATCCGTAAAGAAGGTTATCGTTGATGCAGGCCATGGCGGAAGTGATACTGGTGCAACCGGAAATGGGTTGCGAGAAAAGGACCTAACCTTAAAAATCGCTCAAAAGGTCAATAAAAATTTGGTCAACAATTATACAGTCAATACGAAAATGACTCGCACATCTGATGTTTACATATCATTGAAACAGCGGACCAATATTGCCAATAGCTGGGGAGCAGATCTGTTCCTGTCTATTCACATCAATGCTGCTGGCGGGAGCGGGTACGAGGATTATATTCATAATAGAAATGCGACGTCTGAGGACATAAAGGTTCAAAATGAGGTTAATAAAGAAATCAGCAAAGTTCTTGCTGAATATGGAAAAAATAATCGCGGAAAGAAAAAAGCTAATTTCCATGTATTAAGAGAATCAAAGATGACCTCTATATTACTTGAAATTCTTTTCATAGACAATAAATCAGATGCTGCTTTATTAAAAAACGAGAAGTTTTTAAATGATATGTCGAAAGCCATTTCAACAGGTGTCGCCAATGCATTGGCTCTTCCTGAAAAAGGAAACAGCGCGACTGGAACCTCTAATACAAATACCTCTGCTAAGGAAAAGATTACCGTCTCAAAGGCAACCGGTACATACATTGTAACTGCAGATTCACTCAACGTCCGGACGGGTGACGGAACGAATTATCCGACTATCGGCTCTTTGAAAAAGAACGCTCAAGTGAAAGTAACAGGCAAGACAAGCAAAGGATGGTACCAATTTAGTTTTAAGGGAAAAACCGGCTATGTCAGCGGAGCCTATTTAAAAGTTAAGCCCGCAGCCGCAAAGCCTGCGCCGAAACCGCAAAGTAATCAAATTAAGGTTTCCAAAGCAAGTGGTACCTATATTGTCACAGCCAATTCATTAAATGTACGCTCAGGCAACAGTACAAAATTCAGTTCACTGGGATCTCTTAAAAAGAACAATCAAGTGACTGTTACAGGCAAAACCTCAAACAATTGGTACCAGTTTAAGTTTAAAGGAAAAACCGGCTATGTCAGCGGGGCTTATTTGAAGGCAAAACCCGTTGCGGCTAAGCCTGCAGCTAAGAAGCCTGCGCCAGCAGCCAAAAACAATCAAATTAAGATTACCAAAGCAAGTGGTACCTATATTGTCACAGCCAATTCATTAAATGTACGCTCAGGAAACAGCACAAAATTCAGTTCACTTGGATCTCTTAAAAAGAACAATCAAGTGACTGTTACAGGCAAAACTTCAAACAATTGGTATCAATTTAAGTTTAAAGGAAAAACCGGCTATGTCAGCGGGGCTTATTTGAAGGCAAAACCAGTACAATCAGCTAAAGCTAAGTCAACAAAATCAATTAAAGTTACGAAAGCCAGCGGGACATATAGAGTAACTGCAAGTACATTGAATGTACGTTCAGGAAACACGGCTTCTCACTCAAAGATCGGAAGCTTGGCCCGCGGGAACAAAGTCAAAGTAACAGGAAAAACTTCAAATGGTTGGTATCGTATAAACCTTAAAGGTAAAGTTGGATTTGTAAGTGGTCAGTATTTGAAACGATAAGTAAGTTTTTAATAGGCCGGGCCTTCCGGTCTTTTTTATTTTCTCGCGCAATATAAAAAAACAAAAAGAGCACAAGCCCGGATCATTTCATCCGTTCTCATGCTCTTTTTCTGCGTTCTATACGTTGTGCCTGCTTCCCTTCCATGAAGCGGAGCAGCGGTTTATAATCCTTGCTGACGAGCCCTACCAATTCCACAAATATTTCGATGGCGAGGATCAGTACTGCCAGCAGGAGCAGTGAGCCCCACACAGTGGCCATGGAGAAGATGACTGCCGCAAGGCTGAACAATACCGCGATTCCATAGATGAGCAGCACTGTCTGGCGGTGAGAAAAACCGGATTTTAACAGGCGATGATGGAGATGGTATTGATCTGGTGCCAGCAATGGTTTGTTATGGATCAACCTTCTTATGATGGCAAAGAAGGTGTCTGAAATGGGAACTCCCAAAATAATAACCGGAATAACCAATGAGAAAAAGGTGATGTTTTTAAATCCGAGCAATGAAAGCAAGGCAATCATGTACCCAAGGAATAAGGCTCCCGTGTCGCCCATGAATATTTTTGCCGGATAAAAGTTATGAACCAAGAAACCCAATGTGCTTCCCAAAACCATCATTGCGATCGTTAATACAAATATATCCCCTTGTAAAAAGGCCATGAAGCTGACCGTTATGAGCGCGATGGAGGATACGCCTGCCGCGAGACCGTCCAATCCGTCAATCAAATTGATGGCGTTGGTAATTCCGACAATCCATAGGATTGTGATTGGGATGGTTAAGTATCCGAATTGCAGCTCTCCTCCGAACGGAAGGTTGATAAATTCGAGGTCAAATCCACCGCTGATTGCTACAATTGCCGCAATCAGCTGCCCCAGCAGCTTATATTTCGGGGCGATGTCATATATATCATCCAACATTCCGGTTGCAATAATGATCAAACTGCCGATTACAAGATAAATCATATGAGGATCCTGCGGTCTGAATATGAAGAGTCCGATCAGGAAACTGATATATATGGCCAAACCGCCCAGTCTGGGCATCAATGTTGAATGCACCTTCCTGTAATTCGGCTGATCTGTTATTTTAAATTTTAGCGCAAATTTTTTTACAAAAGGGGTAATGAGCACTGAGGCCAAAAAACAAAGTATTAAGATTAAAAATTCCAACTTTGTACCCCTCCTTATATACAGGTTTGCAAAAATCCATCTATTCTATCCAGGCCATTTTAAAGGAAAACAGCCAAAATAAGGAATCGCTAGTTTACTATATTTAAATTACATCATATCTCTATCCGATTAAGTTTTCAACTAGACTTGAATTCTAGTTTTTTTTCGTGCGCAGCACTTTCAGAATGAATAATGGAAGGAACGTCATCCTTTTCCATCTTTGGGGCTGTTTGATTAATCGATACAGCCATTCGATGTTCAGCTTCCGCCAAAGTTCAGGTGCTCGTTTGACGGTTCCGGAAAGTACATCGATGCTGCCGCCCACTCCCATAAAAATACCTTTTTCAAACAAATGGAAGTTATTGCTGATCCATCTTTCCTGTCTTGGAAACCCCAATGCTACGAATACCATATCAGGATTTGACTTTTTAACCATAGCAGCAATTTGCGGATCATTTTCTTTAAAAAAGCCATGATGGCAGCCGGCAATCTGAATGCCGGGATATTCACGCTTTACATTGTCAATTGCTTTATTCAATACCTCTTCCCTTGCACCTAGAAAGAAAACTCTCAAGCGTTCCTTATTAGCTATGATAAGCAGATCTTTCATCAAATCAAAGCCCGGAATTCTTTCCGGAAGCGGATTTTTTAATAGATTGGCTCCCATTATGATACCAATACCGTCAGGCATTATGTAATCTGCAGACTGGAGAATCTTCTTATACTGCGGATCCCGCCCTGCGTGCATCACGATTTCAGGGTTTGCCGTGACAATAAACGTTTTTTTGTTTTCCATTATACGTTTTTTTAACGTATTGATTGTTTCCAATTTTGTTGTATGATCAAACTCGATGCCGAGTACGTCCACTTTTT
Organism: Siminovitchia fortis; assembly: GCF_007681465.1. Lineage (NCBI taxonomy): Bacteria > Bacillati > Bacillota > Bacilli > Caryophanales > Bacillaceae > Siminovitchia > Siminovitchia fortis. The sequence continues at coordinate 93,727 of NZ_VEKZ01000006.1, read as the reverse complement.
TTGACATTGTTTGCTCCATTTATGTAAATCATCCGGACTGATGATTTATTATATCAAATTTTGCAAGTAATTTGTTGATATTTTCTATAAGATCAACAATTATTATACCACGGCCGTCAAATTGTAAAGGTTAAAATTTTATTTCAATTCTTTTTAGGCCGCTCAGCGCCCGCTCAGTGCTAATCAAACGTTTGATTAGCTGCATGTTTGGGGGAGGTTTGTCGAATTGGGGGGCAGGATTTGTTACGTTAATGCGATAAAGGGGGACAGGCCCCCGGTACGGTGTCGCGTTAACGTGCCGGGGGCCTGTCCCCGGAAGATGCCTCCCTCACGAACGCCAAAAAGGTATCCAGCGCCTTTGTCCTGTACGGGCTCGATGTAACAATGGAAAACTTCCTTGTGAATGGAAGGCCGTCGACTTCGATTTTTTTCAGCGTGCCCATTGCAAGTTCTTTTCTTATCGCCCATTGTGACAGGAGACTGATGCCGAGGCCTGCCTCGACTGATTCTTTGATCAGCTGTATGCTGCCGAACTCCATTATTCTTTTCGGAGATATGTTTATGGCCGCAAACATGTTGTCCGCCGCTTTTCTTGTGCCCGACCCGATTTCGCGGATAATCCATCTTTCTTTTTCAAGTTCTTGCGGTGTGATGTTTTCTTCTTGGGCAAGAGGGTGGCCCGGAGCCGCGACTATGAACATCCGGTCCTCGGCAAACGGTTCGATCATCAGCTTGTCATGCCTGAAATCGCCTTCCACGATCCCGACGTCCAGTTGGTGCTTCAATACGAATTCGGCGATGTCGCGGGTGTTTCCGATTGAAATGGCCGGATTAACCAGCGGATGTTCTTCAAGCATGTCTGCAATGACGTGAGGCAGGATGTACTCCCCGAACGTGTAGCTTGCTCCAATTGCGAGCGGGCCGCTCGTCTTGTTCGTCAGGTCATCGACGAGCCCCTGCATTTTTGTATAAAGACCGACGATTTCTTTTGCATGATCGTAAACGATCTCCCCCGCCTTGTTCAGCTTCACATATTTATTCGTCCGCTCCAACAGCCGTGTCCCTATTTCCCGCTCGAATGCCCGGATGTACTGGCTTACCGCAGGCTGCGTCATATGGAGTTCTTCTGCTGCCCGTGAAAAATTTTTCTTTTCTGCCACCGCGATAAACACTTCCAAATGTTGATCCATGTTTCGATCACTCTCCTTATCGGGGACAGGCCCCCGGTACAGTAAAGCGATAAAGGGGGTCTGACCCCCCTATACGTTTTACTTATCATTACTATTATAATGATTTATTTCTCTTATACACGCAAATCCCTTATTCTTAAATCAAGAGACAGAATGGAAGGGTGAGTCATGTGGGCATATTAAAAGAAAATGAAAAAAGGGATGAAAGCATGGGCTCGGCTGAGAAAAAGACGGCTCCTTCACCTAAGAAAAATTCAACAGGATTGTGGATCGGCGGAATCGCGTTTACTTTTTTTATTGCCTTTCTTGGCTATTTGTTGGCGAAGGTCCCGGGTTTCAGCCTGGTTGGCCAGATGGCTTCAGCCATTATTATCGCGGTCGCTTACAGGCAGCTGTTCGGATATCCGAAAGCCTTAAAGACAGGAATCGATTTTTCCTCAAAAATATTGCTTCGTGCAGCGATTGTATTATATGGATTGAAATTGAATATCCACACGGTGTTGGAAGACGGGCTCGGTCTGCTTGTCCGTGACATCGGAATCATTATCGTGGCGATTTTATTGACAGTGTGGCTGGCGAAAAAATTGAAGGCAAATCCAACAATTTCAATGCTGCTCGGCGTTGGAACCGGCGTGTGCGGAGCGGCCGCCATCGCCGCGGTGGCGCCCATCATCAAGGCGGAAGACGATGATACGGCGATAAGTGTCGGAATCATCGCATTGATGGGAACGATTTTTGGGATTGTATACACGATTCTGCGGCCAATTTTACCATTAACGCCGGCGGAATACGGCGCATGGACAGGGATGAGTCTCCATGAAATTGCGCATGTCGTCCTGGCCGGAGCGCCCGGCGGACAGGAGGCGCTTGGAATCGCATTGCTGGCCAAGTTGGGACGCGTCTTCTTATTGGTGCCCCTCTGCTTCGTTTTGATGTACTGGATGAGGCGGAAATCCGGAGCCGATGCAGCCGACGGCGCGAAAGTCGGTTTTCCGATGTTTCTGCTTGGATTCATTGCGATGAGCCTGATCGGAACGTATGTGATTGGGTCTGTTGTGGTAGTTCCTGATGGCGTCATGGAGTTTATCGGAAGTGCGACAACATGGCTGTTGACCGCTGCGATGGTGGGACTCGGATTGAATGTCAGCTTGGGGGATGTACGGAAGAAAGCGTTGAAGCCATTGATTGCGATGACCGTTGCATCAATTGTATTGTCGGTGTTGGCGTTTGTGATGGTGTAAGGTGGGGGTTCGGCGAGGCCGAAGCCTTCCTCTTTTTTATTGCAGTATTTCCTTCAGCCATACCGTTAGAAGTGGGAACCGGGACTATATTGAGAAAATTGAAGGTATTTTTGAATAGCCGAAAGTTTCCAGAAATTGAAGAGTATTTGTTCATAAGGAGGGTTCACCGGAGGCTGAACCTTTTGGGGTGCCGTCAGGAAAAAACGGATATACGATGTTAAGAACAAAATAGCAGATGATGAAGAAAAAATGTGAGTGGCTGACTTGGAAGAAGGAATGCATAAAAAACGATAGATTATGGTGGTTTTTTAAGTGACAACGGTAGGTTGCGCCTTTGTGCGCCTAGAACTATCTTTACTTTGGCTATTCACTCCAACAATAATGGAAAGTAAGGGAGGGCGATGAATAACATGCTTTTTAATGACCGATTAAAAAAGGAACGAGAAAAAAGAGGGTGGTCACAAACCGACCTCGCTGAAAAAATTCATGTTAGTCGTCAGTCAGTTTCAAAATGGGAAACAGGCAAGAACTATCCCAGTATCGAAGTGATCATTAATTTAAGTGATTTATTCGGTATCACGATAGATGAATTGTTGAGGAGTGACAAAGAATTGAAAGAAAAGGTAATTCAGGATAGTAAGCAATTGGCGTATCCAAAATGGAAAGTATTTTTTGACAGTATTTTTTTATTAGGTGTGTTTTTAATAGTGGCCAAATTAATTATCGCTGGCTTAAATTATTTTATTGGTACAAATATTATAATTTCAGAGGGTTTACCAAAAGTCACAACTAATTTTTTACCATTAATTTTAATGATAGTTGGTGGAATTGGTTCGGATCAATTAAAAAATAAGTATATCGATTAATAGTCAAGGCCTTAGAACGATCAAACATTTTAATAAAAATTTCCATCTGTTTTTAAAACTGTAGAATCCATTTTGATCAATCTTTTTTTCAAAATGGATTCTTATTATTTGCTTTAAAATGTGGCTTTCCAGAATGTTTTTGTTCAATCTTATTTTAAAGCAACATAGTGGTCCCAAAGGACAGGAGCAGCTCCCGGCTGCTCTTTATTCCTTACATCCTCCTCGCCTTCAGCAGCCCATTCGCCTTGTTGATCGTTTCTTTATATTCCAGTTCGACTTTTGAATCATGGACGATTCCCGCGCCGGCCTGCAAATAGGCACGCCCGTCTTTAATGACCAGCGAGCGGATGGCGAGTGCGAAGTCGACGTCCCCGTTGGCGTTGACGTATCCGAGCGCTCCGGAGTAGACCCCCCTTTTCACGTCTTCCAGTTCATTGATGATTTGCATGGCGCGCACCTTTGGAGAACCGGATACGGTTCCGGCCGGCAAACATGCGATCAATGCGTCGATCCCGGTTTTTCCTTCACCTAAGCTTCCTTCCAATTCGGAGACGATGTGCATGACATGGCGATAGTATTCGATTTTCATTTCCTTGACGACCCGGATTGTTTCAGGATCGCAGATTTTCCCCATATCCTCACGGCTTAAATCGATTAGCATCCGGTGTTCGGACAGTTCTTTTTCATCAGATAAAAGCTCGACAGCAAGCGCTTTATCTTCTTCTTCCGTCCGCCCTCTCCGCCGTGTTCCCGCAATGGGGTTGGTGCTCATCTGCTGTCCTTTTGATTTGATGAAGCTTTCCGGCGAAGCGCCTAGCACCACGTAATCGCCGAAATCGACGAAGAACATATAGGGCGATGGGTTGGAGTTTCTGAGCACCCGATAAAAATGAAACGGGTCTGCCTTCACTTTTCCGCTCATCCGCTGCGACAGGACGACCTGCTCCACTTCGCCTGACACGACATAATCCTTCGCTTTTTTAATCCGTGCCATGAATACTTCTTTTTCAAGCTGCGGCTGGAATTCAATTTCGCATGCCGCCAAGGTTTCATCCACTTTTCCTTGAAAAATTTGGCTCTCGATTTCTGCGACACGTGATGCGAGCTGTTCTTCCGAACGCTTTCCTTCCAGATCAATGGCAAGGATGTAGATGGACTGTGCCAGGTGGTCGAAAACAATCACGTCTTCGTAGACCAAGAAATGGATGTCCGGCATCCCGATTTCATCTTCCAGGGCCGCGCCAATGTCTGCATATTGTCTGATAGCATCATATCCGACATACCCTACAGCTCCTCCATAAAAAGGAAATGGAAGATTCGCTTCGACTTTCGGCAAGACGTTCTGCAACGTATTGAGCGGCAGCCCCGCCTCTTCCAGAAGCACCTTTCCTTCTGCAGAAATAACCTTCGCAACCTCACCTTCTGCCGTAATTTCCTTGATAGGATTCACGCCGATGAAGGAATAGCGCCCCTGCTCATTATGTTTCAGCGAGCTTTCGAGCAAAAACTTTTTAACACCTTCAAGCCGCAAAAAAACTGTGATCGGCGTTAACACGTCTGCATTCAATTTTGTCATTTTCACGTTTATATTTTTTACAGTTGTGGCCATTGTTCATTTTCCTTTCTATTTTGTTATAGGTACTTTAATACATTACCGTATTGAGGGACTGTCCCCCATCACTTTAACGCGTTACCACATTGGGGGACTGTCACCCAAAAAAAAGCCCCCGAACAAGCAAAGTCTGCTTGCTCGAGGGCGATCATAACCGCGGTGCCACCTCGTATTGGAGAATGAATTCTCTCCATCTTATTCAGACACGGGAAATTTGCCTACACTTTTCCGATGCCCTATCCATATAACGGTGGAACTCCGTGTTTCCCTACTGCGGGTTCAGGAAACAGCTCGCAAGCCCATTCTGTCCGACTTTTGCCACCGGATCCCACCAACCCCGGCTCTCTGCATGCGAAAATTTTCGGACATACTCCTCTTGCTCAACACGATTGCTGTATTCATTTTTTTACGGTAAAAAGAACAAAAGCGCAAGCGCCTGTTTATAGACGTACAGACTGGAGCGCTTCTGACGAGATAAAGGAAACACGCGCAGCGGAGCGGAGCGATGTTGACTTATCGTAGGAAGAAGCGTGAAGTCTGCTAGTCGGTAGGCGCTGGAGCCGGACGTAGCACTAAGTGACAAATAAGTTACTAACAACCTGAGCATATTATAATTTCCTAAAAAACAAAGAGGCCCCTCATCCGAAAGGACGAGGGACCGCGTTGCCACCTTTTTTAGCTTTATAAAAAAGCTCTCTCAAAACGCACGAAACTTCCATGCGCGTTCCCGTATAACGGCGGGATGTCCGTCAAAGCCTACAACTGATATCAGGTTCGGTTTGAAAGCTCGGAAGCCCATTCCCCCGGCGCTCCACACTGGTTTGCACCAACCACCAGCTCTCTTTTCGCTTCACGCAAGGGTACTCTTCTTCGTCAACGCTGAATTTGCGAAAGTTCATTTTGATTGTATTTGATGATATAAAAATTCGTCTCTAATGTCAATATGTTTTTTATTTTTCATCCGGAAGATCGCAGCTTCCGTCCACGCAAGCGCCGGCATCACCGCTGCCAAGGTTTTGCAATATGGGCTCAGATGACTCCTCCTGCCATACCTTTTCAAGTGCGGCCAGAAAGGTGTCGATCGGCTGGGCACCGGAAATGCCATATTTTCGATTAATCAGAAAAAACGGCACGCCGCGCACGCCTATCAGCTGGGAGGCCTGTTCGTCGTTTCGTACTTCATCCACAAGGGCTGTTTCATCGGCCAAAAAGGCCAGTGTTTCATCCCGGTCAATTCCAGCTTCTGCAGCAATGTCGGCGAGGACTTCATGGTCACCTAAATGTTTGGATTCCGTAAAATAAGCGTGTAACAGCTTTTCGTGAACTTCTTTTTCTTTATTTTTGGATTCGGCAAAGTGAGCCAGACGGTGGGCATCGAATGTATTGGTCGGAATCATCGTATCAAAGTTGAATGTCAAACCTTCTTCCGCAGCCTGCCGGCGAATGCCTTCGTTCATTCTTTTGGCTTCATCCACACTTATGCCATACTTTCCAGCCAGTTTTTCATACATGCTTTCATCGCTGACACGCGGAGCCTCCGGCTCAAGTTCAAAACTCTTAAACTGAACATCTACCTGATCGCGATGATCAAATGTTTCCAGTGCCTTCTCCAACCGGCGTTTTCCAATATAACAAAACGGACAGGCATAATCTGACCAAACTTCAATTTTCATGTCGGCACCCTCTTTTTATCAATTTTCCGTCTTATAAAAAGGGTATATCAAATAGCTTTCACCTACAACTTTTTCGTGTCAAAGCTTCCCAACACGCGCACATCGTGGCCGTATGTCCGCAAAATAGTGATGGCTTTCTGCATATTGACTTCCTGCACGCCCATTTGCGCTTCGATGAAAAAGCGGTATGTTCCAAGCTTCTTCTTTGTCGGACGTGATTCAATCCATGACAGGTTGATATCCAGCGATGAAAAGACGTTCAAAATAATTGCGAGCAATCCGGGCCTGTCCTCGCCTGGCGTGATGAGAAGCATCGATTTGGACGCTTCTGGAATCTCTGGCTTTTCATTTGTCACGATGAGGAATCTGGTCGAATTGCCTTCGAAATCCTGGATGTTTCTTTTCGCCATTTCAAGTCCAAATGTTTTTGCCGCCAGCTCTGAAGCAATGGCACCGGCGTTTTTATGATTGGCTTTTACGAGCGATTCCGCCGCATTGGCCGTGCTGCTGAAATGCTTCGTCTTCGCCTGTAGCTTCCTTGTAAAATCCCTGCATTGGGCAAGGGCCGGGCCGATTGACCAGATTTCGCGGATATCGTCGACATCCGCGCCCTCCACCGTCAGCAAATGAAGGGCGATCGGCAAAATTGCCTCCCCTTCGATCCACACATCATAATTGATCAATCCGTCCGTTGTCATCGTGATCGTGCCCTCAATCGCATTTTCAATCGGCACAATCCCTTTATTCACTTCACGCTCTGCCACCGCTTCAAGCACATCGACAATCCCGTCGTACATCACAAGTTCCGTTCCGTTCGGCGGGAAAAAGCGCAATGCGGCTTCTTCTGAAAAAGTCCCCTTCGGGCCTAAATACGCAACTTTCAAAATTATATGCTCCTTTAATTGAAAAATGGAATGGAAGGAACTTCCGAACAGTTCCCTTGTCTTACGTAACCGGATGGTCGGGGGGCAAATTGTATGAATTCATCTTTTTGGACAAGTACGATTTGAAATTGCAAAAATATTATTTGATTGCACAAGTTTATCATAATCGCACAATCCCCCGTGAATTGCATGAACTTACCCTATGATTGCACGATCTAGGCATTATTGCACGAACTTACCCTATAATTGCACGAATCGATTATTGCTCGTGCCTGGTTTCCGCTAAATGCCCGCAACTTCAAAATAATCCCCTTATCCGAAAGAAGTTCCGGCTTGCAGCCGGAACTTTCCGCTTCCCCCTTATTTGCTTAGCGCTTCTGTTAAGCTTGGGACGATCTGTTTTTTGCGGGAGACGACACCTTTCAGTACGCATTGGTTTTGATCCAATGTTACGTTGAATGCCTGCTCGACGCTTTTGGCCGCTTTTCCGTGAGCGATCGCTGTTGAGTCGTTTGTCAGAATATCCGTGACGACGAACAGGAACAGGTCCAAGCCGCGTTCTTCGACCGCACGCTCCAACGCTTCTTCGATTTCAGCTTTGCGTGCAAGGATATCTTCGACGCCGATCGCGTTCACCTGCGCGATTTCCACTTTGGCCTGCCCCATTTGGAATGGCTTCGCGTCCAGGGACAGCAGCTCTTCCGCAGTTTTATCGCTGACATCCGCTCCTGCTTTCAGCATGTTCATTCCATATTCCTCCGGATCCACACCTGCAATTTCAGCAAGCTCGCGGGCAGCCTGAACGTCACGCTCCGTGCATGTCGGAGATTTGAAAAGAAGCGAGTCGGAAATGATTGCGGACAACGCAAGCCCCGCGATGTCTTTTTCGATTTCCACGCCATTTTCCTCGTACATTTTTTTCAAAATGGTTGCCGTGCATCCGACCGGCTCCGCGCGGAAGTAAAGCGGGTCGCTTGTTTCGAAATTGGCGATGCGGTGATGGTCGATGACTTCCATAATTTGGACTTTCTCAATATCATCCGCACTCTGCTGGCGTTCATTGTGGTCGACCAGGATGACTTTATCCACTTCATTGGATACCGTGCTTACTTCGCGCGGCGCTTCCACGTTAAAATGGCTGAGAGCGTATTCCGTCTCGCCGTTGATCCCACCAAGACGGACCGCTTCCACATTTTCACCCAATTTGGTTTTTAAATCAGCATAGACGAGCGCTGAACAAATGGAATCTGTATCAGGATTTTTATGACCGAAAATGAGAATTTTTTCCATGCCTCTACTCCTTGTTTTCTGGTAATTTTTTATGATAACTATTTTAACATATTGAAGGTTCTTAGTGTTAAAATGACAAGGTGAGGAGGGGGATATACATATGAAAAAATGGATCGGAATGTTGCTTTTGCTGCTCATGGCTTTGTCGGTCGCCGGCTGCAACAAGGAGCCGAAGCCAGAAGACCGTTTCACTGCCTATGTAAAGGAATGGAACGACCAAAACTTTGAAAAGATGTACGATTATCTTTCTGAAGAGGCGCAGGAAAAAATTTCAAAGGGAGAATTTACCGATAGATATGAAAAGATTTATGGCGATTTGGAGATTGAGAACTTAAAAGTTGATTTCAAAGCTCCGGAAGAAGTGGAAGAGAAAGATGGCATGGTCGAATTTCCATTTCACGTAAAAATGGACAGCCTTGCGGGCGAAATCGCGTTTGACCATACCGCTGTATTAAAAAAAGAAGAGCGGGACGACGCTAAAAACTGGTTTGTGAATTGGGATACGACGTTTATTTTTCCTCAGCTGGAAGAAGGCGACAAAATCAGCCTCCCGACTACTCCTGCCAAACGCGGCGATATCGTCGATAAAAATGGGGCAGGACTTGCTGTGACTGGAAAAGTGACCGAAATCGGCATTATTCCCGGGGAGATGGGCGATGATGAGGAGAAAATTATTAAAAAGGTTTCTGATCTCCTTGGATTGAGTGAGGATCAGATCAAAAAAGCACTGTCCGCCTCTTGGGTTCAGCCGGAACATTTTGTACCGCTCAAAAAAATCCCCGGCGATGCCAATGATGTATTGGAAAAAGCGACGGCCATCCCTTCTGTCAACAACCGCACGGTCGAAGCAAGAGTGTACCCGCTCGGTGAAGCGGCAGCCCATTTGATCGGATATGTAGGTCCGATTACAGCCGAAGAGCTGGAAAAAGCGGGCGGCGGCTACCAAAGCTCGGATGTGATTGGCAAAAGAGGATTGGAGCAGGTTTTTGAAAAGAAATTGAAAGGCGAAAACGGCGCCAAAATCGTCATCAATAAGGAAGATGGCACGGAAGAAGTGTTGGCGGAAAAAGAAGTCAAAGACGGGGAAGACGTCCAACTGACAATTGACGCAGCCGTTCAGAATAAAATTTTTAAAGAATTAAAAGGCGAAGCGGGCACAGCTGCAGCGCTAAATCCGGTGAGCGGCGAAACACTCGCGTTAGTGAGCAGCCCAAGCTTTGACCCGAACGTCCTGTCATTGGGCGCGACAGCGAAGGATTGGGAAAAACTCGATAAAGACAAGAAGAAGCCGCTTGTGACAAGATTCAAAAATGGCTATGCGCCGGGTTCCGTGATGAAGCCGATCACGACGGCGATTGCACTGGAAGCAGGTGCGGTGGATTGGAACAAGACATATGACATCAAAGGTTTGTCTTGGCAAAAAGATTCGTCTTGGGGCGGATATTCCGTAACAAGGGTCAGCGATACGAACGGGCCGGTTGACCTGGAAAAAGCGCTGGTGCTGTCGGATAATATTTTCTTTGCAAGGACTGCGCTGGACCTTGGGAAGGATCAGTTCGCAGCAGGATTGAAGAAATTCGGATTCGAAGAGGACATCCCGGATTATGCCTACCCGCTGGAACAATCAAAAATTGGTGACATCGATTCGGATATTGCGCTGGCTGACTCGGCCTACGGGCAGGGGCAGATCGAAATGAACATCGTCCATTTGGCGACGGCGTATACGCCGATCATCAATAAAGGAAATATGATCCAGCCGGTTTTGGTAAAGGGTGAGGCGGATGGCGCTGTCTGGAAAAAAGGCGTCATGAGCGAAAAAACGGCTGCTGACATCCAGAACGCTTTGCTGAAGGTCGTCGAGGATCCGAAAGGAACGGCGCGGGGCGCCCGGATTGAAGGCAAACGGATTGCCGGGAAAACCGGTACCGCCGAGATAAAGGCCAAGCAGGGCGAAAAAGGAAAAGAAAACGGATTTTTCGTCGCTTATGATACAGAAAAACCCGACATGCTCGTGGCCATGATGGTTGAAGACGTTCTGGACCGCGGCGGATCAGCGCCTGCGGTGGATCGGGTGAAAAAGGTTCTAGAAAAATAGTGGTGCGGTGCAAATGCAAAAGGCAGTCCTGGCGGACTGCCTTTCTTTGGGGACTGTCCCCCACTGCTTTAAAGCGTTACCGTGACGGGGGACTGTCCCCCACTGTGTTAATGCGTTAACGCGCTGGGGGACAGGCCCCGTTTATGATTTTTTGATAAAGACTTTCCAGTCGACGCCGGTTCCGATTTTGTATTTTTGCGCAAAGGATTGCTGGTTGATGGCAACTGCGATGTTGTCAAGCGAGTTGATGTATATCAACGATTCCCCTTTTTCGGTGGCAGCGAAGGATCTCCCGTAGATCATTTCCCGCTCAAATACAATAGCGGATTCGTGTTCGATCGTAACTTTTACTAAATCTCCGTACTGGACTTGCAGGTCGACCAACAGAGAGCGGCTGATATTTGTCCATACATTTCCATAACGGACATCGAGAACATCGATGATTCCATGCAGCACCCCGTCCGCCATGTAGGCATCCATGGAAGGAAGCATGACGAGTTTTTCAAGATCGATCTGTGGCCCCACCTGTTCAAAGCTGATGACTCCGGCAGCGAGCCGCGCGCCTGTATAGGCATAAATATCCCTGCCATGGAATGTATGGGAAGCGCCTGAATTCGGCAGGCGGTTGACGGTTTCGTCGATCAGCCTCATCCCGGTGATCCCGATTTCTTTATGTACATGCGTGAGCGTCCCGTTATCCGGGGTGACGATGAAATGGTTGGACGCGGTCCGGGCGACAACGCTGCGGCGGTCGGTGCCCACTCCCGGATCGACGACCGAGACAAAGACCGAATTCTCCGGCCAGTAGGCAATTGTCTGCAGCAGCCGGTAAGAGCCTTCCCATATATCAAACGGGGGGATTTCATGTGTCAAATTATAGATTCTCAGATTCTGGTCCACGCAATTCGCCACTCCGTACATGGCGCTGACCGCCCCGTCACCCAAGCCAAAATCCGATTGAAGTATTAAAGGGTTGCCCACCGTCTTCTTCCTCTCTTATATTAATTTTTCAGAAAAAAATTGATACGAATAATACGCTATCATAATACACACAAAGGCCTTTGTCAAAGTTCTCTGTTAGTTTTCCCTTGAATTTAACGGGAATTAACATTGTAAAAGCAGCTAAGAGACAGGTGACTTGCCATGAAAATAAGAACGGCTTTTATATTTATTTTTTGTGTGCTGATTTTTCCTTCAATGGCATCAGCCGAAACTCAGGTGGTCATTTCTTTTGACGGGATGCGGCATGATTTTTTGGGGGATTTTATGAAAAATGGATCGATGCCCCACTTTAAAAAAGTAGCTGAAAAAGGAATGTACGCTGAAAAAATAGAAACGGTTTATCCCTCCCTGACCTCAGCTTCCCATGCCGCGATTGCAACAGGGGCATCCCCTTCCAAAACAGGAATGGTGAGCAATGAGATCCACAAGCCGGGCCAAAAGTTATCGGACAGGGACAACGCATTTTTTTCTCCGCTTGATGCGGAGCCGATCTGGTCGAAAGCACGAAAAGACGGAAAGACGACTGCCGCCATCCTGTTTCCCGGCTCGAATCCCAAGTTCGGGAACCAGGCGGATTACGCCATCTATTATGGAAAAACATGGGCGGAAAGCGACCTTGTTCCGATTCATTTTAAGGAGAAAAAAGCGGAGTTTGCGCTAAATAAAAATTACAAAGCTTATATTCAGGCAGCCGATTCCGACACTTTTTATGTTTCATTTGATCCGGACATGAAGAATGCGGAGAAGGTTGCCTTGAATGAATGGGGCTCTCTTTCTTTTTATACAGAAAGCGGGGATTTGGCCGGATTTTCTTTTAAGCTGAAATCTTCCAAACCGGATTTGTCCGATGCAAAGTTGTACCGGACTGCCGTAACGTCTGCCGAGATTGCCGGCCCCCCGGGCTTTAAAAAAGAAATCAACGATAAGTTCGGACTTTTTCCCGTGCAGGACGATGATATTGCACTTGAGAAAAAATGGATTACACGTAAAGAATATGAAGAAATCTGCGAGCGGTTCGCACAATGGACGACAGATGTATCGCTGTATATTAAAGAGAAATACAGCCCGGATTTACTATTTTTTTACTATCCGCAAGTCGACCATGAATCGCACAAATATTTGCTTGCAGATCCGCGCCAGCCGGGTTTTTCGGAGAAACGGTCCAGGCAGTATATGGGTTATATCCGCTGGTCATACCGTTTGGCCGATGACATGCTTGGGCAGATTCTTCCTAAGCTGGATGCAAAGGACCGCCTTTTCCTCGTTTCCGACCACGGCATGGAGCCGGTCCATTCGAAGCTGTCGCCCAATGAGGAGCTGAAGAAGTCAGGACTCCTCGTGCAGGACAAGGACGGGAAAGTGGACGTTGCGAAATCGAAGGCTTTTGCCGTATCGAGCGGCTCCATTGCGCATGTATATATCAACTTGCGCGGCCGCGAAAAAGGCGGGATCGTCGGAAAAGATGAATATGAAGCGGTGCGGCGGAAAGTTGTTGAAGTTTTTAAAAAGGCGGAAGTTGAAAAAAAGCATTTCCCTCTTCAGGATTATGTATTTTATGGGTTTGCCGGATGGTGGGACAAGATTGTTCAAGAGAAAGGAAATATTACAGGCGCAGCCAGCTCTGTGAAGAAGGCCGTCCGCCTGGCGAGTGAAGAAAAAATCAGACCGTATCAGGACGTGCTTTTGCGCGGCCGGACAGCTGCAGTCAATCATGAAAACGCAGGGGACGTCATTTTAGTGGCAAAAAAGGGCTATTATATGGCTCAGGACGACGGAAATGAGGTCATGCTGCCTAATGAACTTGGAAACCATGGCGGTGACCCATCAAGACCGGAATTGTTTCCGATTTTCATTGCAGCGGGTGATGGAATTTCTGCGGGTACAATCGAAACTCCCGTTTCCACACTGGATATCGCTCCAACTCTGTACGAACTAATCGGCGTCAGGCAGCCGGATTTTGTGGAAGGGAAGGCGATTCGGGAATTGAGCGTGTCGGAAGATGGATAAAATGTAGCTCGGTTTACTTTAATTTTACGGGGCAATGCCATACTTAAGAAAAGCGTAAGCGCCCGTTTATCGGCGACAAGCATAAGACGAGCGCTGAAGAAGGCGTAGTTTGCCTTCAGCAGCGATTGGCTTAATCCTTGCGCCGATGGCGCCTGAAGCTGGACATATAACATCATTATTTCATATAGAAAACTTGGCAAAATTTTAAACTTTCTTAAACAGGCAAAAATGCCCTTTAAACATGATGCTTAGAGGGCTTTTTTCTCCTGCTCATTTTGGGCTTTGAATGAACCCTGTTGAGGCAGCACTTTTAATTTCTCGTATTGCGAGCGGTGGATTTGCCTTTCTTTTGTTTTTGCTCATCCGGCCGCTTGCCATTCCCGTTTCTCGGTTCTCTGTGTGCTTCTGAGTCTTTCACCATGCTATTCCCTCCGATATCGCTTCAGGTTTCTGCTGGAAATCAAACAGCAGCCGGTATTATCATGACCGAAATATGTTCGATTATTCTTGTGACAGCAAATGCGAAGGGTGGCTTAAAAAGGCGTATAAAATGAACTTGAAATTTATTACATAATCATTTAATCGGATCGGCACGCCATTGATCGCGCAGGCGCTTTTCAGCGATAACGGGCGTTGGGGAGGACCTCCAGTGACCGCGCAGGCGCTTTTTCAGCGTTAATGGGCATTGGACCGGACCTCCAGTGACCGCGCAGGCGCTTTTTCAGCGTTAAC